>JALHTD010000365.1 GCA_022865555.1 Thermoanaerobaculaceae bacterium
GATGCGCTCGCCGGCCATGGTCATGGCGGGGTACGACTCGTAGCCGGCGGCGCGCAGCAGCGCCACCAGGATGCCGGCCTTATCCTTGCAGACGCCGCCACGGTCGCGCAGGGTCATGGCTGCGGGGTGCAGGGTGTAGCCCTCGCCGGTGCCCATGTGCAGACCCACGTACCTGACGTTCTCGGCCGCCCAGTGGTTCAGCGCCGCGACCTTGTCCTCGTCCGTCGTAAGGCCGGCGGTGATCTCACCGGCGAGCTGCTTGAGCTCCGGTGTGACCGCGAAGCAGTCCGCCTCCTCCTGGGTGTTGTGAAACCAGACCGCCTTGACCTTCCAGTCCGCGGCGGTGGTGAGCAGCAGCTTGGGTGCCACGTCGGAGAGCGCCACCATGCCCGGTTCCTTCTCCAACGGCTTGAAGCCGAGCATGGTGAACGTGACGACGCGGCGGCCCTCGACGATGCGGTCGGAGACCTCGGCGGCACCGTTGTAGAACTGGTACTGGAGGTTCTTCTCGAGGGGTATCGCCACGCGGTAGCGCTGCTCCACGACCGGCCAGGAGGACCAGAACGGCACGATGTCGTAGAAGTGCCCCTTCATCGGAGGGACGAAGCGCGATTCGTCCGCGGCCTGAGCTTCGTCCAGGAGCGCGTAGGTGAAACCGACGCGGCGCGTCACAAGTTCGACCGCGTCCCCGGGCTCGAGCCGCCCGATCGGCACCGTCTTGTGCCGGGCGTTCCAGTAGATCAGGTTCTGCGGATCCGGTGAGTCGATGACGGTGGCGAGGTCAACCTCCCGCACCCCTCCCTTGGCGGGCAGCACCCGGCAGCGCAGCACCTCGACCTCGGCGGAGAGGGGGTCGTAGGGGAGAAGCTCGACGGCTAGCTGGCGCGCTCCTGTCGCGGTAAGCGCCTTGCGCAGGGTGTGCTGAACCGTGCGGGAGAGCCCGGAGGGCTCGACCTGCACATCGCGCCTGTCGAAGACCACGACGCCGTCGGCCGAGGGGAACGTGTCCGCGCCGCCGGCCCTCACGCACGCCTGCCGCAGCTCCTCGGGGCTGGTGTTCCACTCCTGGGCGAGGGCCGTGCCGAGGCATGTAAGCGCCATTAACAAGAAGAGCGGGATCCGCCTGACCGGGGCTGGTCGCATGAGCGCCTCCGGCGCCATGATACTTCGGCGCGCGGGGTCGTCGGCGCCGCGGCGCACAAGTTCCGCTGCGCCTGTGCCTTCGGGTGTCTGACGGGAAGGTTGCGGGTGCCCAGGGGGCGGCTGGTCTTGACCTGTGCGATAATCCGGCGGTTCTCGAATGGAGCCCGGTCCCAGGCCTCGAGACGTCTGCTGCTCCCGCGGCGGACGGGATCAACGGGCCGGAGACCGGCGACCGAGGAGGGTCGGGATGGGTCTCATGACGGGGGTTGTGCTGGTCCTGCTTGGCGTGTTGCTGGCGATTGGCATGTTCTTCGTCGGCAGGTACCTCCTCAGGGTGTGGCGGCACCCTCAGCGCACGTGGGTCGAGCGTTCGGGGCTGGACAGGCGCCGGCGCAAGTTTTCGGTCACCTTCGACCGGCGCGGCGGGCCCCGCCGCCAGGAGGACATATCGAAGCTTTTCCTCGCCAACGTCAACGCCTGAGCGGGGCCGGGCCCCCGCACCGCAGAACCCGTCAGCTCCCGTCGGATACCGACGTTGGCGACCCGCTGTCCAGGACCTCGCGCACCTTGCTGGCCAGGGTGTCGATCCCGTAGGGCTTCGCCAGGAAGAAGACCCCCTCCTTCTTGACGAAACCCACGTGCACCGTGTCCTCCGTGTAACCCGAGGAGAACAGGAACCTGATCCCGGGAGTGATGGCCCGCGCCGCCTGGCAGAGCTCCATCCCGCCCATGCGAGGCATCACGACGTCGGTCAGCACCAGGTCGATTCCGCCGTCCGCGCTCCGGAGCAGGGAGAGCGCGTCCAGCCCATCCGCCGCCTCGTACACGCGATACCCAAGGCCGCTGAGGGCCTGGACCAGGATCTGCCTGACCTCGGCCTCGTCCTCGACGACCAGGATCGTCTCGGGACCGCCCCGTGCCGCGTTGTCGACCGGGCCCTCACTGAGCTCCCCCCGTGCCGCGACCGCGGGGAGGTAGACCGAGAACGTCGAGCCGTTCCCGGGAGCGCTGTTGGCGTAGATGAGGCCTCCGTGTTGCTTGACGATGCCGTACACGGTGGAGAGGCCGAGCCCGGTCCCCTTGCCGCGATCCTTGGTGGTGAAGAATGGCTCGAAGATGTGCGCCACATCCTCCGGCCCGATCCCGGTACCGGTGTCGGTGACGGCGAGGCTCACGTAGGGGCCGGGCTTGGCGCCCTGGTGGTCGGCGATGAACGCCTTGTCCATCGTGATGTTCTCGGTGGAGATCGTGATGGTCCCGCCGGCCGGCATGGCGTCCCGGGCGTTGACGCACAGGTTCATCAGGATCTGCGTCATCTGCCCCCGGTCGGCGCGCACGGCGTTCAGGCCGCCGCCGGCGCGGAGGTCGATTCGGATGTTCTCCGGAATCAGGCGGCGCAGCATGGGCAGCCCTTCGGAGATGAAGCTGTTGAGGTCGAGGTAAACGGGCTCCAGCACCTGCCTGCGGGCGAAAGCCAGCAAACCCTGGGTGAAGTCCGCGGCCCGCCTTGCCGTGCGCTGGATGGTTGCCAGCTCCTGCTGCGCCGGGTGGTCGTCGCCCAGGCGCCGCTGCAGCAGCTCGGTGGAGCCCAGCAGCGCGGTCAGGAGGTTGTTGAAGTCGTGCGCGATCCCGCCGGCGAGCCGGCCGACCGCCTCGATCTTCTGAACCTGTCGAAGCTGGTCCTGGAGCTGCTTGCTGGTGGTGAGGTCGGTGATCGCCCCCACCATGCGGACGGCCACGCCGTCCCGGCCGCGCAGGATCAGCCCGCGGTCCAGCAGCGTGGCGAACTCGTCGGTTTTTCTGCGGATCCGGTACGCGCTGGAGAAGACCTCGCCGTGGGCAACGGCGACCGCGACCTCCCTGCGCACCCTGGCTGCATCGTCCGGATGCAGCCGAGCGTGGAAGCCCTCGAGCGAGCGGCCCATCTCGTCAGGGGCGTATCCCAACACGTTCGTGAGGTTGGGGTTCCAGAAAACCGCGTCGGCGCCGATGTCCCAGTCGTACATGATCTCCTGGGTGGCCTGCAGGGCCAGGCGGTAGCGCTCCTCGCTCTGCCGGAGCGCCTCCTCCGCCTTGGTGCGCTCGCTGATGTCGGC
Source organism: Thermoanaerobaculaceae bacterium (assembly GCA_022865555.1). Taxonomy (GTDB): domain Bacteria; phylum Acidobacteriota; class Thermoanaerobaculia; order Thermoanaerobaculales; family Thermoanaerobaculaceae; genus RBG-13-68-16. The sequence goes on from JALHTD010000365.1 coordinate 3,240, forward strand.
TATGAAGCCCTCGAGCGCCAGCAGCGCGCCTTCGGGGGAGAACACGCCGATTCCGCGCTCCCAAACCCACTTGCTCACGCCGCCCGCGGTTCGGATGCGGTAGGTCAGCTCGAAGGAACGCCTGCCTGCGATGGCCTCGTCGACGAGGCGGCGCCCCTTTTCTCTGTCGGCAGCGTCAATGATGTCTTCGTAGGCCACCGTGCGGTTTGCGACCAGCTCCGCCGGGTGGTAGCCGGTGAGCGCCATGCAGCCGTCGCTCACGAACTCCATCGTCCACCTTTCGTCGTTCGCGCACCGGTACGCCATGCCCGGCAGGTTGCTCATGAGCGTGAAGAGCTTGCGCTGGCTCTCGCGGAGCTCCTGCTCGGCTCGCTTGCGCTCGATTGCCTGCGCGGCCTGCATCGAGACGTAGCTCAGGATCTCGCGCTCCGTCTCGCCGTACCGTACCGTGCCCGTGTAGCTCTGCACGGCCAACACCCCGATCGTCCTGTCCCTCACCTTGAGTGGAACGCCGAGCCAATCGACCGACGGTGCCCCGACCGACTCGACCTGCCCCTCGAGACAAAGATCGTCGAAGACTTTTGGCGTGGCGAGAAGCGGCTCTCCAGTGCGAAGCACGTACTCGGTGAGGCCTTTGCCGAACGCCTGTGGAGTGTCGGGTTTCGCGTCCACCTCGTCCACGAAGTAGGGGAACGAGAGCGTGGCCGTCTCGGGGTCGTGGAGGGCGATGTAGAAGTTTGTCGCCGGCATGAGCCGACCGACAATCCGGTGAAGCGACGAGAACAGCTCGTCGAGGCTCTCGGCGGACTGTGCCGCCTGCGAGATCTCGTAGATGGCGGCCTGGATCTCCTGGCTGCGGCGACGCTCGGTGATGTCCGAGAGGGCAGCCACGATCGCCGGTTTACCTTCGAGGGTGCTGACCGCCACCGAGCACTCCACCCAGCGCTCGGCCCCCTGCTTGGTGACGATCTTGATCTCGTAGTGCTCGGGGACTCCATCGTCCCCTGCCAGCCGTTGCCGGGACCTCCCCCGAAAGAGCTCGACGTGGTCCGGGTGCACGAGCCGCCAGGGGGAGATGCCGAGAAGCTCCGAGGAATCGTAGCCGTGGAGCTGAACCGCGGCCCGGTTGGCGTAGACGACGCGCTCCTCCTGGAAGATCACGATTCCGAACGGCACGATGTCGGCCAGAGCCCGGAAGCGCAACTCGCTCTCCCGCAGCGCTTCGTCCACCCGCTGCCGCTCGGCGAGGTCGTGGCGGAGGGGAACGGTGTGCGCGTCAACCGTCCTGGTGAGCGCCCGCACTATGGAGTTGAGAAGACGCAGCTTCATCCCATCTTCTACGCTAACACAGCACGGAATCTCCTCTCCTCACTCATCTTACGCATCGCAGGGGGAGTCGGGCGAGCCCCGGCGCAGGAACCTGCCCCAGACGGCGCGGCACGAGGGCGCGCGTGGGGCTGCCGCCCGCAGGGAGCGTGTTGAGGCGTCTTGTCTCAACTAAGGCTGTTATTCTCTTCCTTAGAAGGGCAACGTGACGCAAGAACTGCTGATCCTCGGTGCCGAGACCCCGCCTTTGCGCCAGGTGATGCCGATTCTGCGACGCGTGGACTTCCAGGTGCTGCGCCTCGCGCGCGAGGACCAGGCGCTGGAGCTACTGCAGGGCACCCACTTCGACCTGATCATCGCCCGCTACCCCATGGGGGGGTTGCACCTCGAGGATCTCGTGCAGGCCGTGCGCGACAAGGAGTCACCGTGCCGGGACTCCGGCCTCCTCGTGCTGGCCCACGAGGACTCGCTCGAGGAGGTCGGGGGTTTCCTGCGGCGGGGCGTCAACCGGATCGTGAGCGTGGAAGCGCCGCCCGACCGTCTGCTGGACGCCATCGCGGACCTGGTGGGCGTGGCGCCCCGGTACAGCTTGCGCACCGTGGTCCAGTTTGAGCTCTGGGTGGAGCAGGGGGCCAAGCGGGCGCTCACGGTCACCGAGAACCTCTCCGCAACCGGAATGCTGGTGCGGGGCGGCCGGGAGTTTCCCGTGGGCTCCTGCCTGCACTTCAGGCTCATCCTTCCCGGTCAGGCGCCGCCGATTGCAGGGGAGGTGGAGGTGGCGCGCCACACCGACCGGGCGCGGGAGCACGTCGAGGGCTTCGGCGGTAAGATCCTCTCGTTCATCGACGACGGCCAGCAGCGCCTGCGAGCGTTGCTGGAGGGTAAGCAGACCGCAGTCGCCTCCTGAGGTACCCTGTCCGCACAGATTTGTTCGGGGCTCGTTCGCCGGAAAGGTCGCGTCATGGAAGGGCATCAGGAGTTCCCAGCGTACCCGCCGCCAGGCCGGCGCATCTACTGCAACCGCACGCTGAACCTGCGTGCCGTGCGGGCCATCGGCTTCGACATGGACTACACGCTCGTGCACTACCGCGTCGAACCCTGGGAGCGGCGCGCCTACGAGCACCTGAAGGTGAAGCTCTCGGACCTCGGCGTGCCCACGGCCGACCTCGAGTTCGACCCGGACCTCGTCACGCGAGGCCTGATCATCGACACCGAGCTCGGGAACCTCGTCAAGGCCAACCGATTCGGCTACGTCACGCGAGCCTGCCACGGCACGGCGCCGCTCGAGTTCGAGCGGCAGCGCGAGATCTACGGGCGGACGCTCGTGTACCTGTCCGAGGAGCGGTACGTGTTCCTCAACACGCTGTTCTCGCTCTCCGAGGCCTGCATGTACGCGCAGCTCGTGGACCGCCTCGACGAGCGCGGCATGCCGGGTGCCCTTGGCTACGCCGACCTCTACCGGCAGGTTCGGAAGGGGATCGACGAGGCGCATGTGGAGGGCGAGCTCAAGGCGGACATCGCCGCCGACCCGGACCGGTACGTGGAGCGTGACCCCGAGATGGCCCTGGCCCTGCTCGACCAGCGCGAAGCGGGGAAGAAGCTGCTGCTGATCACGAACTCCGACTGGGCGTACACGAGCCGGATGATGGCCCACGCCCTCGACGCCTCCCTGCCCAAGGGCGTGGGCTGGCGCGACCTCTTCGAGATCGTGATCCTGTCCGCGCGCAAGCCCGACTTCTTCACCCAGCAGATGCCCCTCTTCGAGGTCGCGACGGAAGACGGTCTGTTGCGGCCGTGCCCGGGCGGGATCCGCAAGCCTGGCATCTACGTCGGGGGCGACGCGGCCCAGGTCGAGGAGTACCTGGGCGTTTCCGGCGAGGAGGTCCTCTACGTCGGCGACCACATCTTCGTGGACGTGCACGTTTCGAAGGCGGTGATGCGCTGGCGCACCGCGCTCATTCTGCGCGAGCTGGAGGCCGAGCTGGCGGCCCTGGAGGGGTTCCGGCCGCAACAGAGCGATCTCGCCCGGATGATGGAGGAGAAGATCCGCCTGGAGTTCGCCTTCTCCCAGGCGCGGCTCCAGCTGCAGCGCCGCCAGGCGGGGTACGGGCCGCAACCGTCCATCTCCTCGCAGAAGCTCAGGGACACCATGGCTGAGCTGCGGGCGCGGCTCGTCGCCCTCGACGAGCGCATCGCGCCCATCGCCAAGCAGAGCGGCGAGATCCTGAACCGGCGCTGGGGTCTGCTGCTGCGGGCGGGGAACGACAAGAGCCACCTCGCCCGGCAGGTGGAGCGCTACGCGGACATCTACACGTCGCGGGTCTCGAACTTCCTTTTCGAGACCCCGTTCGTCTACCTGCGGGCCCCGCGGGGTAGCCTTCCCCACGACGATTCGCAGGTCCTGGCCTGAGCCCGGGAAGCACCCGCGCCTCCGCGGTGTTGGGCTGGAACGACGCGGTACTGTTTCTCTCGGAGGGTTCATGAGCGTGCTGTTGTCACCCCTGGAGCTGCGCGGGGTGACTTTCCGCAACCGTATCTTCGTGTCGCCGATGTGCCAGTACTCCAGCCTCGACGGCCTCCCGACCGACTGGCACCTGGTGCACCTGGGCGGCCGTGCCGTGGGCGGGGCCGGCCTCGTCATGGTGGAGGCCACGGCGGTGTGCCCGGAGGGGCGGATCTCGCCGAGTGACTCGGGGATATGGTCGGACGAACACGCGCAAGCGTTCCGGCGGATCACGGCGTTCATCAAGGAGCAGGGCGCGGTGCCGGGGATGCAGCTCGCCCACGCCGGACGCAAGGCCTCCACGGCCGCCCCCTGGCGGGGAGAAGGACCGGTCGGCCCCGAGAGGGGCGGCTGGAAGCCTGTCGCTCCGAGCTCGCTTGCCTTTGGCGAGGGTTACCCGGTCCCGAGGGAGATGACCCTCTCGGACATCGAAGCGGTCCGGGCGGACTTCTCGGCCGCTGCCCGCCGCGCGGGTGAAGCGGGGTTCGAGGTGGTGGAGCTTCACATGGCTCACGGCTACCTGTTGCACGAGTTCCTCTCGCCGCTCGCCAACCGGCGCACGGACGGCTACGGCGGGAGCCTGGAGAGCCGGATGCGCCTCCCGCTCGAGGTGGCCCGCGAAGTGCGGGCAGTCTGGCCTCAGCACCTGCCGTTGTTCGTCCGACAGGTATTCCAAGGCTATGTCCTCGTACACCTTGCCGGTTATGGCATTTCGTACACGAGCCTTCTCGTCGATCAGGATCTGCTTGGAGTTGGCC
>JALHTD010000366.1 GCA_022865555.1 Thermoanaerobaculaceae bacterium
GAGCTTGAACGCGAGGATGCGCAGGATGTAGGGCTCGTCGTCCACGATCAGCACGTGTGCCGCCATGGCCAGATCATAGGCTTGGGGCATGCTCCTCCCGCGGAGACTGAGGCTTGAGGGGTTGCACACGCGACCGCCAATCCAGGCTCGAAGGTTTGTAGCTACGGACGAATTGCCACCCAAATGAAGAGCGGTGATCGCGGCTTTGCTACAAGCCTTCAAGCCTCGAGGATGACGACCGCGACCGCCACGCCCCCGGTGTGGGTAATCGAGAGGTGGATGGTCCGGACCGCGAGGGCCGCCGCGCGGGCGGCCGCGTTGCCGGCGAGGACCAGCCGCGGGGCTCCCGTATCGCTGCGCTCCACGACCGGGTCGCGCCACCCCACTCCGCCGCCCCAGCCGGACCCGAGCGCCTTGAACGCGGCCTCCTTGGCGGCCAGCAAGCCTGCCAGGTGCTCCGCGTCCCCGGGGCGCGCCACCTCGCCGGGGGCGAAGCAGCGGTCGAGAAAACGAGGTCCATGGCGTGCGAGCATGCCGGCCACTCGCTTTACCTCCACCAGGTCGAGACCCAGGCCGACGATCACGTTTTCCTCATCGCCCTCTCGAGCCACGACCATGCCGCCGCGAAGTGCACGAGGCCAAAGCCCGAGAGCGCGCCGCGGAACGCCGGGTGGTCGAGCCACGTCGACACCCAGAATGGGGCCCCGGGCACCACCCTGGCCGCCCAGAATCTGCTCCACGGGGCCAGGACGAAGAACCACCCTGCGGCCGTGAGGTACACCACGATGACCAGGATCAGGGCGGCCCGAAGCGAGCGCTGGCCAAGCACGGACGGATTGTATTCCATGACCTCGCACAGCTCCGGACGCCTCGGTGTGATCCTCTCGTCTTGGCGCTACCTGGCGTTCTGCGCCCTGTCGGGGCCGGTGAGCAGCTGCATCACGACCTCCTTGCGCACCTTGCCGCGCTCGGAGACCGGCAGCTCGTCAACGATCACGAGGCGCCGCGGAACCTTGTGGGGCGCCAGGCGCGCCCGGCACGCCGCCAGCACGGTGTGCACGGTGAGGTTCGAACCCGGCTCCACCGCCACCAGCGCGGCCACGAGTTGGCCCCGGTGCGGGTCGGGGAGACCCGCAACCGCCGCGCTGCGGACACCGGGAAGCGCCTCGAGCACGCGCCGAACTTCCTCGGGGTGGACCTTCTTCCCGGCCACGTTGAGGAACTCCGCCACGCGCCCGGTGAGCGTCAGCCGCCCCTGGCCGTCCAGCACCCCGAGGTCCCCGGAGAGGAAGCGTCCGGGGGCGAGCACGTCGGACTCCTCAGGGGGAGGGACGGCACCGAGCGCCACCGCCCGCGACGTGACCAGCACGCGCCCCTCGACGCCCGCAGGAAGTGGCCTGCCCTCCTCGTTCACCACCGTGACGCCGACGCGCTCCATCGCGGAGCCCACCACGCCCGCCTCGTGCACGCTCTCGTCGGAGCGGTCGTACGTGATTCCCCCGCACTCGGAGCAGCCGTAGAAGACGTGCACCTTGTGTCCCGTCGCGGTGCGGAAGGCCGCGGCGTCCTGCGGGGCCAGCGGCGCCCCGGCCGCAAGGCAGACCCGCAGGTCCGGCAGCTCGGGCAGGCCGGGAAGGGTGGCGAGGGTCCTGATCATCGCGGGCACCGCCGGGAAGTGCGCCACCCGCGCCCTGGCGAGGGTGTGAGCCAGCGCCGCCGGCAGCCCCCACGTCGGGAAGGCGAGCGGCGTGCCGGTCAGCAGCAGCGGGATCAGGCAGGAGCCGATGCCGTAGGAGTGGGTGAGAGGGATCGCCGCCATCGTCACGTCGTCGGTCCGGACATCCATCGTGCGCATGATCTGCACCGTGTCGGCGGCCAACTACCGGGCGCCGACCGCGAGCGCCCGCGGCATCCCGGTGGAGCCCGAGGTCAGCTTGAGGATGACGGTGCCGGTCGGCAGCTCGACCGGCACTGGCTTCCTGCGGGCGGCGACGGCAAGCGAACCCTCGGCCAGGACGAGCTGGCTGCGGGCGAGCCTCTCTGGCGTTGCCGCTAGGAATGCGGCACCCACGGCCGTCGCGGCACGCTGCAGCTCATCTACCGGGGCGGACGCGTCCGCCAGGGCTACGCGCGCTCCAAGCTGGCGGAACGCGGAAAAGACGCGCACGAAGTCGGCACCGTTGGGCAGCGAGAGGAGCACCGTCGAGCCGGACGGCACCAGCGGCGCGAGGCGTTCGCGCTGGACATCGATCGCGGCTGCGAGGGCGCCGCGGGTCGCGAGGATCTCACCATCGGGGCCCAGTAGCGCCGGCAGCCCCGGGCGACGGCGGGCCAGGAGCAGGAAGCGGCGGACGATCGGGCAGCCGACCTCAGGCATTCCCGCCCCGCATGCGTGCCAGCATCACCTCCACCGTGGCCTGTGCCCTGCGCTCGTAGAAGCGCTGCAGCACCGTACGCACTTCGGGGAACTGCCGCGCGATGCGGTCCAGGTCCTTGCTCGAGATCTCGATGAGGGTCACCGGCGTCCTGGCAACGATCGTAGCGGTGCGGGGCTTCCCCGTGAGCACCGAGACCTCGCCGAAGAACTCGCCGGCGCCCAACTGCGCGAGCACCAGCGGCTTCCCCGACGGGTCCTGGGTGTGGACCTCCACCTCGCCGTCCTCGATCAGAAAGAACGAGGTGCCGGGGTCGCCCTCCTTCACGATGACCTCGGGTGGGTCGAAGGAGCGCACCGCCGCGGCATACAGGAGCTGCTCGAGCCCTCCGGGCGGGAACTCCACGAAGAAACGCGAAGCTGCGCGTTCCTTCTCGGCCTGCTGCTGGGCGGGGTCGGTCGTCGGTGCGGGCTGCGGGCGAGGCTCGGGCGGGGGTGGGGCCGATATGGCATCGGGCGGGGCAGGAGGCGGCACCGGGTGCTTGAGCTTCTCGGGGCCCTTCTTCTCGGCGGTCTTCAGCTTGACCTGGGCCGCCTTCTCGTTTTCCTGCTGCGCGGCGATGAAGGCGGCGAGCTCCTTGGTGATGTCCTGCCGGGTGGCGTCGAGGCGGAGGACCTTGTTGATGACCGCGATGGCGCGGGCGTAAAAACCCTGCTGCGCGTAGTGACGGGCGAGCCTGCGGTAGACCCCGATCGCCTTCTCGCGGTCTCCGGTCATCCCGAGGATCTCCGCCTGGCGCAGCAGCAGGTTGAAGTTCTCCGGGCGCTTCTTGATCTCCTCGGCGATGGCTTCGAGGGCCATCTCGTAGTCCCGCCGGAGCAGGTACTCGTCGAGCTGCTCGAAGCGCGGCTTGCCCTTGAACATCACGACCACCCCAGCCGTCGGGTCAGCCCCTCTGCCGCTCCCCGCGCCTCGCGGCGGATCATGCCCACGTCGGCGGTAGCCAGCTCGCCGTCCCGAACCACAACCGAACCGTCAACCACCCCGTGCCGCACGCTTTCGACGCCCCCTCCAAACACTCCCATGGCCGCCGGATCGGCGGCCGGCTCCATCGCCAGGCCGTCGCAGCTCAGCACCACCAGATCTCCCTTCCAGCCCGGGAGCAGCCGGCCGACCTCGTCCCCGAGGCCAAGGACCTGGGCACCGCGCCAGGTCGCCATCTCCAACACCGTCCAGGCGTCCACGGCGCCTGGCCCGTGGGCGAGGTTGTGCAGAGTCCCGGCCAGCGCCATCTCGTGGAAGATCGAGAGACGATTGTTGCAGGGAGGGCCGTCCGCACCCAGGCCGATCCGCACGCCGTGGCGCAGCAACCGCGGCACGTCCGCGATCCCCGATCCCAGCTTGAGGTTGGCGCCCGGGCAGTGCGCGACCCCGGTCTGTCGCTCGGCCAGCAGGCGCACCTCGCCCTCGTCCAGGTGCACGCAGTGCGCGAGCACCGTGTCGGGCCCGGCGATCCCCACGTCGGCCAGGAACTCCACGTTGCCCCTACCGGTGAGCTCGCGCACCGCCCGGGTCTCCTGGGCGTTCTCGCTGGCGTGGGTGTGCAGGAGGTAGCCGCGGGAGCGGGCGAGCGCGACGGCACCGGCGAGCAGCTCCGGCGAGCAGGAGAGCACAAAGCGCGGCGCGACCGCGTAGCGCAACCGGCCAGAGGCCGCGCCGTGCCAGCGCGACCCGAGCGCCTCGGCCTGCGCGAGCGACTCTTCGCGGTCCTCGATCAGGCCAGTCGGGACTCCGTTTCCGGTGTCCATGTGGCACTTCCCCGAGGTCAGGCGGATGCCCAGCTCCGCCGCGGCCGAGAAGACCGCATCCTGATCGTGGGTCGTACCCATGTCGAGGGCCGAGGTCGTCCCGCCGGTGAGCAGCTCGGCGATCCCGAGACGGGCCGCAGCCGCGACCTCCGAAGGCCGGAGCGCCGCCTCGTACGGCCAGATGCGCTCTTTGAGCCAGCGCAAGAGCGGCAGCCCCTCGGCGCGGTGCCTGGCCAGGCTCTGCACGACGTGGACGTGAGCCTGCACGAAACCCGGCAGCACGAGCGCATCCCCTGCGTCCAGCACCTCGCAGCCCGGCTCGGGGTCGAGGCCGGGGGCGACCGCGGCGACGCGGCCGTCTTTGACGTGCACATCGGCCTGCAGCCACTCACCGCGGGCCGCCATGGGGACAACCATCCCGCCCCGCACCAGCACCGAGCGTTGCGAACCCATAGAGTCTCGATTCTCGCGGCCGGCGATTGCACTGTCAAATCCTGGAGGCCTGAGGGCTTGCCCGTCCAACCACCCGCCCAGGCTTGGAGGCTTGAAGCAACGCATCCGCCGCCGACACCCAGCTGGCCGTCCCAGGGCTTCAAGCCTGCACGCCTTCACGCCTGGGGGATGGGCGGGGGGCAAGCCTCAAGCCTGGGCGGAGGGGCTGGCCGGGTCGCTATACTCCAGCGGTGCGCGGTGGAATCCGGCTCGGGCTCGGTCACCTTGTGGCCTTCGTCGCGGTCGCGCTCGTGCTCAACGCGCAGTTCACCTGGTGGGTGTACTACTCGCTGCGGGACAACCGGGAGCGGCTGGACCTGCAGCGGGCCCTCTTGGCCACCCGTGTCGAGGGCGCGGCCCTGCGCCTGACGGTCAGATTGGAGGACGCCGAGCGTCGTGTGGCGGAGCTGCCCCCTGGGGTGATCCCCTCGCCCTCGCCGCCGTTCGTGGAGGTGCGGGTGGTTGACGCGGTGGCGCTCGGCCAACCCGGGGAAGGGGCGGGAGCCGTCACCACGGTGGGCTGGGTGACCGAAGGGGGCCGGCCGGCGTTCGCGCGCCCGCTCGGGCGCGGGCGGATCGCGCTTGCTTTCCTGGACCCACAGGCTCCCTACCGTTGGCTCGCGGGGATCGACCCGGCCCTGCAGCTGGTGGAACGCGATGCGACTTTGGCCGGGCGCCCGCAGGCCCCACTGGGGCCGCCGTTCGACCGCCTGGTGGTGACGCCGGATTTCCACCGCTGGCAGGACCTCGTGGACCGGTACCGCCAGCGGGTCGTCGGCGTGCTGGCGGAGGGAGCCTTTTTCCTGGCCGCCATCGTCACGGCCGTGGTCCTGCTCTGGCGCGTGCTGCGCCGCGAGAGCGCGCTTGAGCGGCAGCACCAGAACTTCGTCTCGGCCGTCACCCATGAGCTCAAGACCCCGATCGCCGGTATCAGGCTCGCTCTGGAAACCGTGCTCTCCGGGCGTGCGGACGGTGAGGGCAGGACGCGCTTCCTGGGCAACGCCCTGGCGGACTCGGAGCGGCTCGGCGACCTCGTCGAGAAGGTCCTGGAGGTGACGCGCTACACGGGCGGAGCCCACCGCCTGAGGATGGGCCTCGGGGACTTCTCCCAGTTGACCCAGGACGAGGTGTTGGTCGCAGAGCGGAGGGTCTCGGCTCGTGGCGGAGTACTGAAGGCCGACATCGCCCCCGGAATCCAGGCTACCTTCGACCCCGAAGCGATGGCGATCGTGATCTCAAACCTGATCGAGAACGCGCTCAAGTACGCAAAGGGAGGCACCCCTAGCGTTTGGGTGCGGCTGCGCCTGGAGCGGGGCGAGGCGGTGCTGGAGGTGAGCGACAACGGCGTGGGGATCGCGCCCTCCGACCTCGAGGCCATTTTCAAGCCGTTCTACCGGGCCAGCGACGAGGTGACGCGCCGGACGCCCGGGACGGGGATCGGCCTGTTCGTCGCCCGCGAGATCGTGAACGCCCACGGCGGCAGGCTCACTGCCGCCAGCCCAGGCCCGGGGAGGGGCTCGACGTTCCGCCTCTTGCTGCCGGGCGCCGAGGTACTACCCGAGGACGAGTTTTCCGAGTACATTGGCGACCACGGAACGAGGTGAACCATGGTGAGTCGCGTCCTGATCGTGGAGGATGAACTGCATCTGGCGGAGGCTTTGGCGCACAACCTCAAATTCGAGGGGTACGAGACAACGGTCGTCGGTGAGGGCGAGGCCGCGCTCGAGCGCTTTGCTGCCGAGGACTTCGATCTCGTGGTGCTCGACGTCATGCTCCCGGGCATCTCGGGTTTCGAAGTGTGCGAGCGCCTGCGGGAGGCGGGCAACCGGGTGCCGGTGCTGTTCCTGACCGCCCGCAACACCGACGCCGACCGCATCGCGGGCCTGCGGCACGGCGGCGACGACTACATGACCAAGCCGTTCCTGCTCGAGGAGCTGGTGCTGCGGATCCACGGCATCCTGCGGCGGCAGGAGTGGTACCAGACGCCGGTCGCGGACCGCGGGATCTTCCACTTCGGCGACAACGAGGTCAACTTCCGCACCTTCAAGGCCCGCGGGCCGCGCGGCGAGGTCGAGCTCACCGAGAAGGAGTGCATGCTGATGAAGCTCCTAGTTGAGCGGCAGGGGCAGGTGATCTCCCGCGAGCTCATCCTGGAGCGCGTGTGGGGGTACAAGTACGGCTCCTCCTCACGGACCATCGACAACTTCATCGTCCGCCTGCGGCGCTACTTCGAGCCCGATGCCCGCCGCCCGAAGTACATCCACTCCGTCCGCGGCGTCGGCTATCGGTTCACCCCGGAGGCAGAATCCCACGCTTGACGGGAGTCCGCCGGGGACTTACCTTGAGGGTGCGGCCGTCGGGCCGTCCCGTCCACGCCGGGCCCCACGAGAAAGGTGTCATCATGACTGAATACAACCAAGAGAAGCTCAAGGCCCTGGAGACTGCCGTGGCGCAGATCGAGCGCCAGTTCGGCAAAGGCTCCATCATGAGGCTGGGCGCCCAGGAGGCGGTGAACGTCCACGTCATTCCGACGGGGTCCATCGGCCTGGACGCGGCGCTGGGTGTGGGCGGGATTCCGCGCGGCAGGGTCAGCGAGATCTACGGCCCGGAGTCCTCGGGCAAGACCACCCTGGCCCTCCACGTCATTGCGCAGGCGCAGAAGAGCGGTGGCCTCGCCGCGTTCATCGACGCTGAGCACGCCCTCGACCCCGAGTACTGCGCCAAGCTGGGGGTGGACGTCGACAACCTGCTGGTGGCCCAGCCCGACAACGGCGAGCAGGCGCTCGAGATCGCAGAAACACTGATCCGCTCGGGCTCCGTGGACGTGATCGTGGTGGACTCGGTGGCCGCGCTCGTGCCGCGTGCCGAGCTCGAGGGCGAGATGGGCGACGCCTCGGTGGGGCTGCAGGCGCGGCTGATGTCCCAGGCGATGCGCAAGCTCACCGGCATCGTCTCCAAGTCCAAGACCACCGTGATCTTCATCAACCAGATCCGCGAGAAGATCGGGGTGATGTTCGGCAACCCCGAAACCACGACCGGCGGCCGCGCGCTCAAGTTCTACGCCTCGATCCGCCTGGACATCCGCCGCATCGGGGCGATCAAGTCGGGCGAGGATTCGGTGGGTAACCGGACCAAGGTCAAGGTGGTGAAGAACAAGGTCGCCGCGCCGTTCAAGGTGGCGGAGTTCGACCTCATGTACGGCGAGGGCATCTCCAAGTCTGGCGAGCTGCTCGACCTGGGCCTGGAGCACCGGCTGCTCACCAAGTCCGGGACGTGGCTCTCGTACGGCGACACCCGCCTCGGTCAGGGGCGGGAAAACGCACGGACGTTCCTCAAGGACCACCCGGAGGTCATGATCGAGCTCGAGGAGAAGCTGCGCGCCATACTCCCGACCCTCGCCCGGCCGGCCTCGGCCGTCGAAGAGTCGTAATGGCAGGGCACGGGGTAGAGGAGAACGCTGCCTGAGGTCCGTCGCCCGGTCCCTGGCCCCTGTGGCCTGACCGCTGCGCTGCACGCGGAGCGCGCGGCGCGATGAGGGCGTGGGTCGCGCCGCGCTACGGGCCGCCCGAAGTCCTGCGCCTCGTCGACCTCCCGGACCCGGTCCCGGGTCCCGGGGAGGCGCTCGTCCGCGTGCGCGCGATCGGCCTCAACTTCGCCGACTGCGCGGCGCGCCTCGGCGTCTACCCGCGGGTCCCGAAGCCGCCCTTCGTGCCGGGCATGGAGATCAGCGGCGAGGTCGTGGCGCTGGGCGAAGGGGCCTCGGGGCCGCCGCCGGGCACCCGGGTCGCCGCGGTGCCGATATTCGGCGGCCACGCCGAGCTGGTGAAGGCGCGGGCGCGCTCGCTGCGCCCGCTGCCGCCGAGCATGGACTTCGTCACCGGGGCCTCCCTGGCGGTCACCGGCCTCACCGCCGACCACGCGCTGTTCACGGTGGGACGGGTGCGCGCCGGGGAGCGTGTGGCCATCACCGCCGCGGCCGGCGGGGTCGGCACCATCGCGGTGCAGATGGCGGTGAACGCGGGCGCGCGGGTGCTCGCCGTTGCCTCCACGTCGGACATGCGCGAGCTGGCGCTCTTCCTGGGTGCCCACGAGGCGGCCGGGTACGAGGGCTACCGCGAGGCGCTGTCGGGCGGTGTGGACGTCGTGCTGGACGCCGTGGGCGGCGCGCTCTTTCGCACTGGCTGGAAGGCGCTCAAGCCCGACGGGCGCTACGTCCTCTACGGCTTCGCGGCCGCGCTCGGAGCGAAGCGTGTGCGCTACCTGCACGCTGCGCTCGAGCTTCTGCGCATGGGTTTGGTGTTCCCCTCCACCCTCGTCCGACCCAGCCGCACCCTCGCGGGCTTCAACCTCTCGTTGGTGCCCCACCTTGCCTCCGAGCTCCAGTCCCGCTTTGCACGCCTCGAAGGCATGCTGGCCGAAGGAACTCTCAAGGCCGTGGTGGGCGCGGTTCTCCCCTTCGAGGAGCTGCCGAAGGCCCACGCGCTGCTCCAGGGGCGCGGCTCCACCGGCAAGGTGGTGGTCACACTCTGAGGGGCTGCGCCCCCTCGCCCCACCTTGTTGCACTGTCTTTGTCACTGCGTTACGGCTTCTGTTTTGCCAGGCGGGTGCCCGGATTCCCTTTTGCCCCACGGGCTCGGAGCAGTCGCTCGGCGTGGGCATTGAGCCCACGCCTCCGACCCGCCAGCGCGTGCGACCGAGCAGGCGCAGACCGGCGAGCGGTCACGCAGCCTCAGCTTGATGCGACGGTGCGAGGCGCCACACGTTGTCGTGCGCCATCACAAACCAGGTGGACGCCGCGTAGACCAGCAGGTTCCCCGGGAACTCGCGCTGCACCGCGTGCGCCACGATGGCGATGGCGAACGTCGCGAGCATGACTGCGCCCCCAACCCGGGTGCACTTCGGGAGCAGGAAAAGCACCGCACCGAGGGCCTCGACCGTTCCTAGCAGCACGATGTGCCAGTTCGTGCCACCTGAAAAGCCGGGGTGCAGGGCAGCCAGGGCTGACCGAGCACTCGCAACGAACACCACCACCCCGAGCGTGAGATGCAGCACAACAAACGGCCACCGCAACCGATCAACTGGCAACGCCACC
>JALHTD010000367.1 GCA_022865555.1 Thermoanaerobaculaceae bacterium
CAGGTCTCTCGATCGTTCGTGGCCTGGCGGGCGCACGCCGCGAGCTCACCCGCCTGATCCCCATGATGCTCATGCTGGTTGCCGGGACCGCTGCGGTCTGGGCACGCGGGCACGGAGCGCTGACCGCCCTCAACGCGCAGCTGGGTGTGCTGGCGGTGCTGTCCGCGCTGCTGGCCGTTTACTTCGTCCTCGAGCATCGTGATGGGAGGAAGTCGGCTGCCGACCGCACCGATCCGGAGGCGAGCCTCTCGGACGCGTGGTCCACGCTGCGCCCGCCCTGGCGGGCATGCGTGCTCGTTGCGCTCCTCCTCGCCGGAGCGTTGCTCGGGTGGCGCCTTGCACGGTTCGCGTCATCCACGCTGGTGTGGGAGTCCCCCGTGACCGAGGGCTTCGGGGGGTCGTTCTACGCGGACGTGAGCCCGGCCAGGTACGCCCTCCGGAACCTGGTCTGGAACGAGGGTCTGGTCAGCAACGGGCAAGACTCGCTGCTCTACGGCGCCCCGACCTACACCCTCATGAGGTGGGCGGGCTTCTCAACCCTCTCGCTCCGCATTTTCGCGACGCTCGCGGCGCTCCTCTTCGTGGCCGCAATGTGGGAGTTCACTCGCCGGCACTTCGGGCCTGCGGTCGGTGCGGTTGCCGCAATCGTTGCCGCCCTCAACACGTACGTGGTGTTTTATGGGAAGTACGGAACATCTCTGGCCGCAACGCTTCTCCTCTGTGTGGCTGCGACGCTTGCGGTTGGAGCTCTCGCCCGGGCTGAAGCCCCGCCGTGGTGGATCGGCCCCGTCACCGGCCTGGTGCTCTTCCTCGCCACCCTTCACTACTCGACCGGCCGCCTCGTCGTCGTGGTACTTCTGCTCTCGCTCGCGCCGGGGTTGCTGGCGGCGTGCAGGCGCCGGCTCTGGCGAACCCTAGCGGCTTTCACTGGATTGGCAGTGGTCATCGGGGCGGTCGTGGTCGCGCAGTGCACGCTCGGCGGGCAGCGGTTCTTTCTCCACGCCCGCGGGGAACAGCTCTTCACCATGCTGCAGCAGCCGGACTACGTACGCGACTACCTGACACGCGACGTTCCGGCCTTCAACGTTGCAAAGGCCTGGGCCGTCGCCATCGGCCTCGTCCCCGACGCACCCAACGCCGCCCAACGAAACTCCGACCGACAGTTGCGGTTGGACCAGATTTCGACTGCGGACCGGTTCGAGGTCGCCTTCAAGGTCCTGGCGGTGACCCTTCCCCAGCTCGACCGATTCCTCTCGCCATTCGAGCTGATCGAAAGCTCCGAACAGCGAATCTTCGATGACCCGCCGCCGATCAAGCCCTATTTCGCTCCCTTCGCGGCCTTCACGCTCCTGGGCGTTGCGCTCTCGATTCGTCGCTTCTGGGAGTGGAAGCATGCGGTGCTGCTCGCATGGTTCGCAATCACCGTGGTCCCGGCCCTGCTCACGACCAGGCTCGACGCTCACCGCATCGTGCTCAGCGTCGTGCCCCTGATCGCCTGGACCGCCCTCGGTGTCGTCGAGACCGGCCGCGCAATGGGTCGTCTCGGCGTTTCAGAACGATCGCGCACCGCGTTGGGGTGGACCCTCGCGGCGCTGCTGCTTGTCGGCACGGGGTCCGTGGTCCTCCGCCAGGAGGTGGACAGAGGGGAGCAGCGCAGCGTACTCGCGGCAGCGGGTCGGGTGCCCGGCCCGGTCGTGGTGGGAGCGCTCATCGACCACAGGCAGCGCGCCTGGATCGAGCTCGGCCTGCTCGAGCGAACGCGGCGCGGTCGAGCGGCGGAGGGCCGCATGCTGGATG
>JALHTD010000368.1 GCA_022865555.1 Thermoanaerobaculaceae bacterium
CGCCGGGCTTGACGCCGGCGAACAGCGCCGCGGAGGAGGTCTCGTAGCGGTTGATGCTGTCGCGGGTGTAGGCCCACACCGAGTCGTCCGGTTGGCGCGCCCCGAGCGGGTCGCCGAGGCGGGCGTTGCCGATGTCGCGGCAAGCGCCGACGAGCATCCGCTGCACCGTGAGCGGGCCTCCGGCCAGCATGGCCTCGAAGAGGGCGTTGGCTCGCTGGGCCCGCAGGAACCCCGAGCCCTTGTCCCGGTTGGCGCTCTCGCTGTAGTTGGTGCGCACGATGTAGCCGTGCGGTGCGGTCGTGGGGTCGGTGGCGTCGTACTTGGTGTACGTGGTCTTGCCGGTCTCGAAGAGGGCGGCACCGCCCTGGGCGTCGATGACCCCGAAGTTGGCCGAGATGTCGCGGCCGGGGCTGGTCTTGTCGAGCAGCGCCTGGAAGTCGGCGACGGTCGCGCACGTCTGCAGGGCGAGCTTCATGAAGTTGCCCTCGGCCACCGTGTCCCCTTCCTCGAGGCTGTAGGAGGCGGAGTTCATGATGGCGAACCCCCGGGTGTTGATGCCGGCCCAGATCTGGAGTCCCGCCGTGTCGCCCTTGTTAACCACACCGACGTATCCGTACCGGCCGTCGCGGCAGGCGACGAGCTGGTTGTGGAGGTCGGCGGCGTCGCGGTTCTTCCAGAGGATCGGCCGCCCGTCTGCGGTGGCCGCGCCGGAGACGACGGCCGTGGTGCATGCGGCCGCCGGGCCCGGTAGCGCCAGAACAAGAGCAAGCGCGGCCATGATCACAGTCCCGTGCAATGATTTTGAGCAGCTGAGATTCACACGAGCCTCCCTCTCACATCCGACAGTCTGGAACGCGTGCCACAGCGGCGGGCGCCGCCTGGGCGCCCGGGTTCAGCTTATGTACCACGTCCCGGGCGTCCACGTCGAACGGGCCTCGCAGTTCCGGGAGCGAGTGACAAGCCCCAAGGGCCTCAGCATTTTGAGTCTGGAATTCACAATCATCCAATGCCGTTCGCTGAGGGAAGGGGGTAACAATGCGATTTGAGCACCGAATCAGCAGCGTTCTCGTTTCCCTGGGCCTGGGCTCCTTCGCACTGGGCATCGGACAGACCGCAACGGCTCAGCCTGCGATCGCGCCGAGCATCGAGGGAAGCTACAGGCTCGTCTCGCGTGAGCTTGCGGACGGCACGAAGCAGCAGCCGCCGGACGTGGTCGGGCTGATCACGTTCAGCCACGGGTACCGCAACTTCAACATCTACTGGCACGACGCCAAGGGGAAGCGGTTCTCGATCTCGTACATCGCCACCTACAAGTTCACCGGCCAGGAATACAGCGAGAAGAGCGTCTACATGATGGTCAACGACGAGATCGGCGGCAAGGGGTTGAGCTACGACCTCTCCGGCCCGAGCGGGACGTCCAAGGTCACGGTGAGCGGCGCGCGCATCTCCTTCCAGTACCCCAACTACGGGGAGCCGGCGGTGGTGTTCGAGGGGAAGACGTTCACCGCGACCCGCCCTGGGGTGTTCGTGGACCACTGGGAAAAGGTGAAGTAGGCCTTCTCTGCGCGGGCGGCCGGCACGAGCTGGAAGTGATAGGGGCGGGCGAGGCCCGCCCCTACCCTTCTCGAGTGTCATCTGTGCGGCACGCCCTCCGGGCGTGCCTCTCTTATTCGCTCGCGAGAAGCGCCGGCGCGGCGCGCCGGCCCCACATCAGACAGGGGTGCCACTGCTTGAGCACGCGCGGAGCGCGCGCTCCACAGAAACGAGCGCGGCGCGCTGCATCTGGACGCCGTCGGCGAGGCAGGCGATGATGTGCAGGTCGCGCCGGACCGACATCCGCCCAGGATCGAGTCCGGCGGCGAGGACGGAGAACCCGATCATGAGACATCGAGTGGCTGCCAGCCGTGTCGTTTCGCTCTCGTCGACCTGCCTTCTCGCCGTGTTTGCCGTCTGCCTGGCGGGATGCGTTTCGGCTCCCGCCGGCGGCAAGGCCCAGCCACCGAGCGAGCCGCCGCTTGGCGTCATCGATGCGCACATCCACACGAACTTCGGCGACAAGTTCTTCGAGCAAGGCCAGGTCATGGACTCGAAGGCCGAGCTCGCGGCCGAGATGAAGAAGTACAACGTGGTCGGGGCCGTCTCGATGAACCACCCAGGCGACGCCTACGCCGACCTCTCGGACCTGAACATCGGCCAGTGCGTGGGCCTCGCCACGACGGTGGACGCGCAGCGGCTCGAGGCCGACCTCGCCTCGGGCAGGTTCCGGTGCATCAAGATCTACCTCGGCTACGAGCACCAGTACGCCTCCGACCCGAACTACGAGCCGGCGTACCGGCTCGCCGAGAAGTACAAGGTGCCCGTCGTCTTCCACACCGGGGACACGAGCAACCCGAAAGCCAAACTGAAGTACGCGGACCCACTCACGATCGACGAGGTGGCCGTGGACCACCCGAAGGTCACGTTCGTGCTCGCCCACGCGGGTAACCCCTGGATCGAGTCGACGGCCGAGGTCGCGTACAAGAACCCCAACGTCGTGATCGACGGCTCGGCGTTTCTCATCGGCAAGCTGCAGGACTACCTGCCCGAGACGCTCGAGACCTACGTGGTCAAACCGCTGCGCTGGATCTTCGGCTACGTCAACGACCCAACGAAGCTGATGTTCGGGACGGACTGGCCGGAGACCGAGATCGGACCGTACCTCGAGGTGTTCAAGCGCGCCATCCCGAAGGAGCACTGGAAGGCGGTGTTCCACGACAACGCCGCACGCGTGTACGGCTTCGACAGACCAACAGCCGCGAAGTGATCGAGGAGCCCTGACATGAGCCTTCCGCTGAAGCGTCTCTGCCTCGCGTCCCTCCTGGCGTTCCCGACGGTGCTGTGGGCGCAGGCCCCCGTACCCGCTTTCCCCGAGGACCACCGCGCGCTCGCGAAGACGATCTCCCTCGCCGAGATGGAGGCGTTCCTCAAGAGCGTTGACGGGAAGGGCCCGATCAGCGTGTCCGTCGAGGGCACCAGCGCCGGGGGTCGGCCCCTCTACCTGGTGCACGCGAGCCGCTCCGTGATGGCCAACTGGAGGGTCCTCTTCTACGCGCAGCAGCACGGCGACGAGGTCTCCGGCAAAGATGCGCTCCTGTACCTGGTGCGGGAGATCGCGCGGAACCCGGACCTGCTGCCGAGGGACGTGGACCTCTGGATCATGCCGATGGTCAACCCCGACGGGGCCGAGGCGGACACGCGCAGAAACTCGGCCGGAACGGACCTGAACCGCGACCACATCGTGCTCGAGCAGCCGGAGACGCAGGCCCTGCACCGGGTGGCCCGGCGCCTGCGGCCGCATGTTGCCGTGGACTGCCACGAGTTCACCAGGGACTCGGAGGAGCGCCGCAAGCGTGGGTGGATGGCGTGGCCCGACATCACGATGGACGGGCTCAACAACCCGCTCTTCGACTCGGCGGTGGTCGCCGCCGCCCTGCGCTGGGTCCAGGAGTCGGCCGCACCCGAGACGCAAGCGGGGCATTCCTTCCTGCGCTACTCGGTCGGCGGGCTGCCTCCGGACGAGGAGCAGCGGCACTCCGCCCCCGACATCGACGGGGGACTCAACGCCGTCGGGATGTACGGGGGCCTGTCGTTCATCATCGAAGCCGGTGTCAAGCGCTCCGACAAGGACCCCTCCGCCGACCTGGGGAATCGCGTGGACGCGTACCTGGTGCTTTTCCGGCGCTTCATCAACGGCGACGGCCACCAGCAGGAGGACCTCGCGGCAATCGAGAGCGCCCGGCATCGCCCGCTGCCGGCGTTCATCCCCACGAACTACCTCTGGGTCAACATCGGCGCCAAGATCACCGAGTTCCCGGTGATCGAGGCGGAAACCGGCCGCACGCTCCGGATCCCGACCGCGAACATGATGACCGACATGGCGGTCAAGATGAGCGTGCCGACGCCGCTCGGCTACGCGGTCGAGCCCAGGGCCGGGCAGGAATTCAAGACACTGCTGGAGAGGC
>JALHTD010000369.1 GCA_022865555.1 Thermoanaerobaculaceae bacterium
ACTTCAAGGCGTCCTCGCGCTCCCAGAAGATCGGGAAGATCGTTTCCAGCCGGGTGAGCTTGAGCAGCGCCTCGAGCCGGTGGTGGGGGCGGAAGAGGGCCACGCGCCGTTTGGCCTTGGTGAACCTCTGAAGGTAGCCGACCAGCTCGCCGATCCCGGTCGAGTCGACGTAGTCGATGCGGGCAAAGTCGATCACGACCCCGCTCTTGGTCTCGTCGAGCACGCTCTGGAGCTCCTTGACGAACAGCTCCGCCGACTCCCCGAGCTTGATGGTGCCCTCGACCTCGACGATTGCAACCCCGTCTTCTTCCACCCGGCGCACTTGCATTTTCGCCTCTCCCATTTTCGCCGTCACGATCCGGAAACCGTGACCTCCGCGCTCGCCGCCAGCCCGCCACCCCGGCGGCCGCGGCAGCGGTAGCGCCGCAGGTCGCCAAAGGCTCCCAGCTCCTCCACCTCGACCTCGAGGCGATCGCCGGCCTCAAGAGTTTGGTACACCGCCACATTGTCAAGGCCGACCAGGCGCAACGTGCCCTGCCGGGGCGGCTGAACCACGAGAAGTATCGCCTGGGCGAGGGCCTCGGCCACCAGCGTGATCGGCCACGCGCCGGTCCCCGTCAGTGTGCCGTTCGCCGTCGCGAGCACGACCGAAAAGCGGCCGTGCGGATCCGGCTCCGCCCGCTCGACCAGACGGAAGGGGTGCTGGTGGGGGAGCTGCTCAGGCGCCTTCGTTGACACCCTTGCTCCGCATGAACTCGACCAGGGCGTTGACCGAGGCGAACGCCTTGGCGCCCACCTCCTCGTCCTGGATCTTGACCCCGAAGCTCTTCTCGATGCCTATTACGAGCTCCAGCGCGTCGATCGAGTCCAAACCGAGGCCGTCACCGAAGAGGAGGGCCGCATCATCGATGTCGTCCGGCGTCATTCCTTCCAGCTGGAGCCTGTCGATGATGAGTTGCTTCACTTTTCGGTGCAGCGCGGTCTGGCTCGTCAAACCTACCCCTCCCCTTTTCAGCCCAGAGTATAGCCGACTACCTCGGTGGCCACGGGGGGGCGGCCAGGCCGAGGTCAGCCAGAGCAGTGCTTTCTCCCTCGAAGCCAACGGAGCAGCGTTCGTGGTCCACGAGCACGGGCAGCCGCCGCTCCCAGGTGAGCGCGGCGAGTTCGGCGATCCGGCCAGGCTCTGCCATGAGGTTCACGACCACGAAGGCGACACGGCGCCGGCCCAGGTCCTCCAGAAGAGCCTTGCAGTGACGGCAGCCGTCGGCGACGTACACCGTCACGCTCACGAGCCTTCACCCTCCTCCCCCGGCGGGGTCCAGGGGACCTCAACCGGCTCCAGCTCGGCGAGGAAGCGCTGGTCCTCGCGCCACCCCGGCCGCGCCTTGACCAGCAGGTCCAGGTAGACTTTCGCCCCCAGTAATGCCTCGATCCTGGCGCGCGCGGCCGTGCCGATCTCCTTGATCATCGCGCCAGCCCTCCCCACCACGATGCCCTTCTGGCTCTCGCGGTCGACCACGATGTCGGCGAAGATCCGCAGCAGCGCCCCGGCGCGCGTCTCCTTTTCCTGGAAATCCCGCAGGTGCACCGTGGAGGTGAACGGCAGCTCCTTTTCGACCCGCTCGAGCAGCGCCTCTCGGATGAGCTCCGCAACGAAGAAACGCTCGCTCTGGGTGGTCGTGAACGAGGGGTCCAGCAGCGGCTCGCCTTCCGGGAGCAGCGAGAAGATCGCGTCGCGCAGCGCCGGCACGCCGTCCCCCCGCAGTGCCGAGACCGGCACCACCGCGGCGTAGGCGCGCCTCTTCGTGTAGAACTCCACCCGCTCCGCCAGGTGACGCTCCGCCTCCGGCCGGTCCACTTTGTTGGGCAGCAGCACCACCGGGACCGTGGCCTCGCGCACCAGGCCGACGACGAACTCCTCCCCCGCGCCGGGCGCCTGTTCGGCGTCGAAGACCTGCACGATGAGGTCCACCTCCGAGAGGGTGTCGCGCAGCGCGTGCATCATCTGGACGTTGAGGCGGTGCAGCGGGCGGTGCACGCCCGGGAGATCGAACAGCACCGCCTGGCCTCGCTCCTCGGTCAGCACCCCGGTGATGCGGTGGCGCGTCGTCTGCGGCTTGGACGACACGATCGCCACCTTCTCGCCCAGGAGGGTGTTGACCAGCGTGCTCTTGCCGGCGTTGGGCCGGCCGAGCAGAGCCACGGTCCCCGAGTGCTTCACGGGGAACGCCGCACCCGCACGCGCCGCAGGCGGCGGCGGTCGAGCTCCACCACCTCGAGGTCCAACCCCTGCCAGGCGGCGCGCTCGCCGATGCGTGGCAGGTGGCCGAGACGGTCGAGGACCAGCCCCGCCACGGAGTCGAACCCGACCTCCCCCACCTCGACGCCGAAGAGCTCCTCCAGCACCTCCACGTGGGCTGCGCCGTCCAGGAGGTAGACGCCCTCGGACTCCTTCTGGACCTCCGGCACCTCGCGCTGGTGCTCGTCGCTGATCTCGCCGACGATCTCCTCGAGAACGTCCTCCAGCGTCACGATCCCCGAGGTGCCGCCGTACTCGTCCACGACCACGGCGAGCTGCTGCCGCGCGGACTGGAACTCGCGCAGAAGCTCGCGCAGCGGCTTGGTCTCCGGCACCACCAGCACCGGCCGCAGCAGCTCCCTGGCGGGCGGCCTGCCGCCGCCGGCGACCGAGCGGAGCACGTCCTTCACGTGCACCACGCCCTCGATGCGGTCGAGCGTGTCGCGAAAGACCGGAATGCGGGTGAACATCGACTCGGCGAAAAGCCGCTCCATCGTCCCGAAGTCCGCGTTGACCGGGAGTGCCACCACGTCGGTGCGCGGCGTCATGATCTCGCGTGCCACGGTCTCGGAGAGCTCCACGATCGAGGCGACCAGCTCCGCGTCCTCGCGCTCGAGTATCCCGGCATCCTCGCCCGCACCGATGAACGCCTGCACCTCGTGCTCGTCCACCGCTTCCTCATCCCCCTCGTCCGGCTCCTCCTCCGGGCTCTCGAGGAGCGCGAGGCGGCGCAACAGAGGCGTCCACGGCCGGAGGGCGACCAGCGCGACCAGGGTCATGGGCTCCGTCCTCTGGCCACGTGCGATCCCCATGCCCAGGACGATAACCATGAGCCAGCCGAGGAACAGCACGGCCAGCAGGCCCATATTGCTGGCGCCGATCAATCTGCCCGCACGCACGACCGCCAGCGAGAACAGCACGAGCAGAATCCCCATCCCGACCTGCAGGAAGACCACCAGGCTCGCGTAGGCGTCGGAGCGGCGTGGGTAGCCCGGGAGCAGGCTCGTGCGCTGGGCGAGAAGGCCCCCGAGCTGGATGCCGCCGAGGCGGATGATCGCGATCAGCCCGGCGACCGTGAATACAAGCGGCAGCAGCAGCAGCGCCGCGACCAGCATGGCGGTCACCGGGTTTCCCCACCAGACGGCGAGCGCGGAGCTCACCGGATCAGCTCCCGCCGCAGCCGGGCCTCAAGCCGCCTCATCTCTCCCCGGTCCGTCTCGTGGTCGTACCCGCACAGGTGCACGATCGCGTGTACCACGAGCACCTTCAGCTCGTTCTCCAGGGTCGTTCCCGCCTCGGCGGCCTGCCGCGCAGCTGTCTCCAGTGAGATTGCCACGTCCCCAAGGTACCTCGGACCGTCGGGCTGAGCGAAGTCCGCCGGGAACGAGAGCACGTCGGTGGACCGGTCCTTGTCCCGGAAGCGCCGGTTGAGCGAGCGGATCGTCGCGTCCTCACACACCAGCACGCCCACCTCGGCCGCCCCGACGTCCAGACGCCTGAGCACCTCCGTGGCCAGCTCCCGGAGCGCTTCGGTCTGGCGCCCGCCCGGGTGGCGCTGCCAGCGGAAGGTCACGCGCAGGTCAGGCACGGCGCTTGCGGTTGAAGTCGAAGCCGGGGTAGTCGATCCGGTGGTGAAACGCGTTGCTCACGACCCAGAAGAACGCGGCCCCGATCTTCTCGATGTCCCTGAGGGTCAGCTCGCACTCGTCGAGCTGGCCGTCGTCCAGGACGTTCTTGCCCACCTGGTCGATCATCGACTGGATCCTGCCCGGCGTGGCGTCCTGCAGCGTCCGGCTTGCCGCCTCCACCGCGTCGGCGAGCAGCAGGATGCCCATCTCCTTGCTGTGGGGCTTCGGGCCGGGGTAGCGGAACTCGCTCTCCTGGACCTCGCCGCGGTCGGGATCCTCCTTCTCCTTGGCACGCGAGTAGAAGTACCGGATCAGCTTGGTGCCATGGTGGGTGGCTATGGCGTCGCGGATCGGCTCGGGCAGCTTGTACTCTCGTGCCAGCTCGAGGCCCGCCTTGACGTGGTTCGACACGACGAGCGCCGACATCCACGGCGTGAGGTGGTCGTGGGGGTTGTCGTTGCGCTGGTTTTCGACGAAGTACTCCGGCTTGGCCAGCTTGCCTATGTCGTGGTAGTAGCAGCAGACTCGCGCCAGCAGTGGGTTCGCACCGATCGCCTCGGCCGCGGCCTCCGCGAAGTTGGCCATGGCCAGCGAGTGCTGGAAGGTGCCCGGCGCCTCGAGTGAGAGCTGCTTGAGCAGCGGGACGTTCGGGTTGGAGAGCTCCAGCAGGCGGATGTCCGTGATCGTACCGGTGAGCGACTCGAGCACCGGCAGCAGGAAGCTGGCCAGAGCCGCCGCGACGACCCCTCCCAGCACCCCCGCGATCACGTGCGCACCGAGCACCTGCCCATCCGCAATCTTCCCGTGCCAGAGCGCCAGCCCCACCACCGCCACCGCGTTGACTCCGGCCACCAGCGCGCCCACCCGCGCCAGCACGTAGCGCTCCCTCAGGCGCTGCGAAGCGAACGCTGCGGCGATGCCGGCGATCAGCGCGTAGACCGCGACGCTCACGTCGCCGCCCAGCATGAGGGCGACCATCACGCTCTGAACCATGGCGAAGAGCACCCCGACCGGGAGCCCGAACATGAGGCTCGCGAGGATCGGTCCCGTGCCGTGCGGCAGCGCCGGGAGGTAGATCTCGACATGACCGAACGGGTCGCGCATCACGCTCGCCGCAACCCCGCCCGCGAGGAATGCGAAGCTGCGCTCGAGCACCAGGACCATCACGGTCAGGAGCACGACCGCACCGAATCGGATGCGGGCCTCCTCCGGCGACGGGCTCTGCCTGCGGAGGAAGAACTGCCAGGCGCCCGCGAGCAGTCCCATCAGCAAGGCCACACCGGCCAACGGGAGAAAGGTCTGACTAGAGGTGTTGCGCTCGGCGAGCGCCGCCAGCAGCCGCGCGGTCTGGGGTGAGACCTCGTCCCCGCGCCGCACTACCACCTTTCCGCGCGGAAGGCGTACCGACACCTCCTCGACGCTGCTGGCCGCCTTCAGCCGCCTCGCCAGCGTCTCCCCACGGTCGAGTACGACGTTGGGAACCATGGCCCGCGCCAGCATCGCGGCCAGCGGCGCCCGCCAGCTGCGCTGGACCCCGGGCTCGGCCGCCAGTAGCTGCTCCACGACCTCCCCCAGGCCCGATCCCCCGTCCTGGAACCGGTAGACGTCGAGCTCGACGCGCTCGTCGCTCGTGTCGGCGCTGCGCAGGATAATGCCTCGGTCGGCCGAGTGGAGCAACTCCATGCGGTCGCTCACGATCCCCTGGCGGTAGAGACGCTGCACGACCTCGCGCAGCACTCCTTGAAGCTCCTCGGCGAAACCTGCCCCGCGTAACACCTCCGCCTCGGCCGGCTGGATCGCCAGCGAGCCGACCTCACTGAGCCGCTGGGCCAGATCGATAGAGTCGCCTCCTGTCTGGCGGCGCCCATCCTGAAAGACGCGGTCCAGCTTCTCGATCAACGCTGTCGCGACGGTGGGGTCGTAGACGTAAACAGGGAGAACCTCGAAGCTGGCACGGCGCTGCTTCTCCTCGGTGGACTCCGCGTCCGGGAGGACCACGTCGCGCTCCATCACGACGTCGGAGGAGGCGATCTCTCCCGCGGCCATGACTGGCACCCGGCTCGACCGCCCGGGGACCACGATCACCGTGCCGAGCGCGATGAAGCACGCGTACCAAAGCCAGGTCTTGGCCAGCAGCCTCCGGCGAAGCTGGACGAACACGCCCCGCCGCACGGCAAGTCGCGTCGCAGTGGTGCGCGCCTTCGTGCCGTTGGTGCCGGTCATTGGCCCTTCCCCCGCTTGTTGGCCTCGAACTGCTCGTAGGCCGCGACGACTTTCTCCACCAGCTTGTGACGAACGACATCCTCCTTGACGAAGTCGAAGAAGCAGATTCCGGGCAGGTTCCCAAGGATCTGCCGCGCCTGCACCAGCCCCGAGGTCTTCTCGTTAGGCAGGTCGATCTGCGTGACGTCGCCGGTGATCGCCGCCCGCGAGTGGAAGCCCAGGCGGGTGAGGAACATCTTCATCTGCTCCGGGGTCGTGTTCTGAGCCTCGTCCAGGAGCATGAACGAGTCGTTGAGCGTCCGCCCACGCATGAACGCGAGCGGTGCGATCTCGATCACCCCGCGCTCGATGTGGCCCGCCACCCGGTCGTAGCCCAGGATGTCGTATAGGGCGTCGTACACGGGACGCAGGTAGGGGTTCACCTTCTCGACTAGGTCCCCGGGCAGGAACCCCAGCCGCTCGCCCGCCTCCACCGCCGGACGGGTGAGCACGATGCGGCGGACGCGGTGCTCGGCCAGCGCCGCCGCCGCCATCGCGACGGCGAGGTAGGTCTTTCCGGTCCCCGCCGGGCCGATCGCGAATACGATGTCGTCCCGGTTGAGGGCCTGGATGAAAAGCCGCTGCTTCAGATTGCGGGGCACCACCAGGCGTTTGACCGAGTCCGGGATCGAGGCATCCTTGAAGAACTCCACCAGATCCACGCTCGGGTCCTCCTCGAGCACCCGCAGCGCGGTGCGGAACTCCTCCTTGCCCACCGTATAGCCGGTGGCCACCAGCTTGCCCAGCTCCTGCAGCAGCTTGCCGGCGAGCGCCACGGTCTCCGGCTCACCCTCCAGCGACACCGTGTCGCCGCGCGCCGCCACCCGCACTCTCAGACGCTCGTTCAGGTAGCGGAAGTTCTCCTCCAGCGTCCCCGAGAGCTTCTCGAGGTCTCTCTCAGGCAGG
>JALHTD010000370.1 GCA_022865555.1 Thermoanaerobaculaceae bacterium
CCTGCAGGCGCACCACGGCATCCTCGTGATCGTGCCCGAACCGACCTCGGTGGAGAACGCCTACCGCTTCCTGAAAGCAGCCTTCCTGCGGCGGATCAGGAACGTGGATGCGTCGTTCGGAATCCGTGACCTGATCCAGGAGGTCACCCGCGCCCGCGGTCAGCGCCCGCTCGTGCCAGCCGAGATGGTGCAGGCGGTGGCCGAGCGCGACCCCGAAGCCGGTGCTGCGCTCGAGCGGGAGATGGCCTCGTTCAAGCCACTGCTGCTGGTCAACCAGGTGCGCGAGCCGAAGGACCTTTCGCTGGGCGAGGGGATGTGCGCAGCATCCCGAAAACTCTTCGGCCTGGAGCTCACCTACCTCGGCCACCTACGTCACTACGACCAGGTGTGGCGGGCAGTGCGCGCCCACCAGCCGGTGTTTTTCGAGAAGCTCGGGAAGTCGTTCGCCCTAGACCTCGCGGCTGTAGCCGGCCGGCTGCTCGAACTGCCGGTGCCCAAAGAGGCGGTGCCGTGAAGCCTCTTGCGGAGCAGAGTCCCTGGGAAGTGCTGGGACTAACCGCAGGGGCCTCCGAGGACGAGGTTCGACGCGCCTACGAACGCCTCTCGGCCGCCCTGGCCCCCGGCGCGCTGGCCCTTTACTCGATCGCGGAGGCGGACGACCCACGCGCCCTGCAGCAGCGTCTCCGAGAAGCCTACCTCACCCTGATGCGCGCCTTCGGGTGGGACGTGCCGGTGGTCCCCGACCTCAGGCTCTCCGGTGCGCCGCCCGCTTCCGAGAGCCGTCCCGCGGACCCCCCCGCGCAGATGCCGCCAGCGGACCACGGCGCAGCCGCACCCGCCGTCGCCACCGGCACAGAGTTCACCGGCGCGCATCTCCGGACGGTGCGGGAGGGGCTCGGCCTCACGCTGGCGGAGGTTTCCCAGCGCACCCGCATCCGGCCCAAGCAACTCGAGAGCATCGAGACGGAGGCGTTCGACAAGCTCCCCCAGCGCGTGTTCGTGCGAGGTTTCGTGATGACCTACGCGCGCGAGCTCAAGCTCGACCCCGAGCGCGTGTGGGCAAGCTACGGCAAGCGCTGGGAGACGGTCACGACCCACCGGGACTAGCCGCGTCTGCCACCCGGCAGGTGCGGCCAACGCTCTGCAGATCCAACTACTTGCCCACGTGTGCGAGCGGGGGGGTTGCGGGAAGACACGGAAGGGATTAGACTATAACTGAATGGCGATGAAGTAATGGAATCTGGTCGCCGGCCGATGGACAGTATGTGCGACACGCTCCGGCAGGGAGGATATGTGGCGGTCAAAGAACTGAGATCAAACAACTTCAACGACACCATCGAGAACAACGACACGGTTCTCGTGGACTTCTGGGCGAGTTGGTGTGGTCCCTGCCGCACATTCAAGCCGATCTTCGAGGCGGCCGCCGAGGCCCACCCCGAGATGACCTTCGCCTCCTGCAACACCGAGGAGCAGCAGGAGTTGGCGGCGGCGTTCGGGATC
>JALHTD010000371.1 GCA_022865555.1 Thermoanaerobaculaceae bacterium
CCACGACCTGGTTGCCGCGAAAGATCAGCTCCTCCTCCTTCTCCCGCCGCTGATGGAAGGTCACCGACTCGACCGCAACGGTGAGGAAGATCGCCATCACCGCCATGATCACGATCACGGCCGCGAGGGTGAACCCATCCTCCCCGGCGCGGCGGCGGGGGACAAGATACCGGGCGCGCGGAGCAGAGAGATCATGCACACCCGGCGCCGCGCCCGCTGCTCTTGGCACCGTGACCCCTGGCCCCTGGACCCTGGTCTAACCAGTCCGAGTACTTCGTGCCATCGAGCGCTGTCTCTTCCGAACCTGAGTGGATGTCGATCATTCCCTGGCCGGCCTCCTGCTGGCGCTCGCTCTCCTCGCCAGTGGCCTCTTCGAAGACCACCACCCACGTGTCCCTGGAGTTGGTCACCGGGTCCACCGGCACGCCCCGCAGGTACCCCATGCTCACAACCTCGTCGAGCGAGGTCGGGTAGCGCCCGCGGTCGGCGTGAAACTGGTCGAGGCAGGAGCGGAGGGTGAACAGATCCTCCTTGAGAGCGGCCTCGCGCGCCCGTTGGGGCGCGGTCCTCATGGCCGGCACCGCGATCGTCGCGAGGATCCCGATGATGGCCACGACGACGATCAGCTCGATCAGGGTGAAGCCGGCAGTGCGTCTCATGACCCTCACCAGTCCTTGTACTTGGTGCCGTCGAGCCCGGTCCCCTCGGAGAGCGAGTAGACGTCGTAGACGTTCTGCCCTCCCCAGGAGGTTGAGTCGGACGAGTCCTGGTACGAGCGCAGGCCCCACTCGGCCTTGCCCGTCATCGGGTCGACCGGGATCCTGCGCAGGAACTTGCGCTTGGTCTGCTGCCCGACGATGTTGATGCCCTCCACGAGTTCCTCGAGCGCTTTCGGATACCCCTCCGTGCCCAGGCTTATCTGGATCATCCCCTGGTCGGCGAGCCGCTTGTGATCGTCGAACGCGCTGCGCATCTGTCGCAGGTAGAGCCGCAGCTCCGTCTCGCGCTCCCGCTGAAGCATGAACCGGCCCGTGGGGAGCGCGACCGCTGCCAACACCGCCACGAGGGCGGTCACCATGACCAGCTCCGCAACGGTGAAGCCCCGGCACGCCCTCGTCACTGGGGGACCTCCGCGGCTGCGCCGGGCAGACCCACAACGGTCGCGGGCTTCGAGAGCACCGCCCCGATCGGCCCGGCGAAGATCACCTGGATCTCGCCCTGGGACCGGGGGCTGACGGTCATGCGAACCAGCGTGCCGCTCCCGACCGCCTTCTCCTTCCAGGTCGCCGTGATCCAGCCCAGCGCGGGGGTGTGGGTCACCTCGACTCGCACCTGACGGTTCGTGCCCGGCAGATCGCCACCTTCGGCGCGCGTCACCTGGAGCCTGGTCGGGTCGTACGCGATGTTCAGGGGGACGTTCACGCCGAACGCACCGGGGTCCAGGATCACGTCGAGCTCAGCCTCCTTGCCAACCACCACCGGCAGCCTGGGCGGAGAGAAGGTCAGAAGCGGGAGACCGTTGGTCTCCTCCGCCTGCACCGCGGTCGCGCTCTGGACCGACGCCGAGCCCTGCGGCTCGCCGGTGCGAGACTGACCCGGCGGAGTCTGCGGCGGGGTCGGCTGCCTGGGTGGCACCACCGGCGGCGGGTTCTTGACTTCCTGCTCCTCGGCATCCGGCTCGGGGGGCGGGGGAGGCGTCCAGCCTTCGGGCATGGCCAGCCCAAGCCCCGGAGGTGGCGGAGGCACCCCACCCCAAGGGCCCACGGTGACTGCCGAGCGCACCTGCGGTGAGTTGCCGAAGATCGTGACGCGGTTCTCGGTCCCGACCCAGAGCGGCGCGAGATCCTCCTCGGTGATGTCGGGGTTTCTGATGATGTGGGGTGTGAGGGTGAGCACGAGGTCGCTTCTGATCGTTTCGTTGCGGTTGTTGCGGAAGAGTGCTCCGATCACGGGCAGATCGGAGAGGAATGGCAGCCCGGACTCCGAGGTCGTCTTCCGGAGGCGGATCAGGCCCGCCAGCATCGATGTCTCCCCTTCCTTGAGCCGGATCACGGTGTCGACGTTGCGCGTCCCGAATGTGGGCATCGTCTGGCCGCTGTACGTGACCTCGCCCGTCTTGTCGGAGGCCTCCACCTTGAGCTTCAGCGTCACCTCGTTGTTGTGGTGGACCCGCGGCTCGATCTCGATCTTGATGCCGACGTCCTTGTACTGGAACGCCGTGATCGGCACCACGTTGCCGCCGATCGTCTGCGAGGTGTTGAAGGTGGTGGTCGGGATCGGCTCCTGGTTGGCGATCACCAGGCTCCCCTTTTGTCCCTCAGTGATGCGCAGTTGGGGCTGGGCAAGCGCCTGCGCCTCACCCGCAGACTTGATGAGGTTCACGGTGACCGTCGGCAGCACCATGCTCCACATCGAGCGCGTGATGTCCGGAATGCTGGTGATCGGCACTGCACCTGTCGACGTGGAAGCACCAAGCTGTTTAGCATCCACACCCAGGTTGTAGCTGTACGTGGAGAGCGCCATCCCGATGTCGCGCAGCTTGGTGGAATCCACCTGGATCATCTCGATGTCTATCAGCACCTCGGCCTTTGCCTTGTCGTTGGCGTTGATCAGGCGCTCCGCGATTGCCACCTTGTCGGCGGTGTCTCGGATGACCACCGAGTTGAGCTGCTCGTTCGTCGCGATGCGCCGGGCGTCGATCAGGGCGCGCAGCATGTTGTTGATGTCCTTGACGTCGGCGTTGGAGAGGAAGAAGGTCTTCACCACCAGATCCTCGTAGTCACGGCGGTTCTGCGGTGTGTCCTCGACCACGATCACGGTCTTCTCGTCGAGCACCTTGTAGAAGTGCCCGGAGGCCTGCATCACGGACTCGAGCGCCTGGCGGGAGGTCACGTTCTTGAGCTCGATGCTCATCTTGGCATCGCGCAGCTTGGGGTCAAACAGGATGTTGATGCCGAAAGCCTGCCCGATGGCCCTGTAGATGTCGCGGGTGTTTGTCTGGTTGGGGAAGGAGAGGCTCATCGGCTCGTTGGAGGCCGGGTTGAGCGCCGGGGGCTTCACCTTCATCTCCGCGGCAGCCTTCTTCATCTCTGCCAGTTT
Organism: Thermoanaerobaculaceae bacterium; assembly: GCA_022865555.1. Taxonomy (GTDB): domain Bacteria; phylum Acidobacteriota; class Thermoanaerobaculia; order Thermoanaerobaculales; family Thermoanaerobaculaceae; genus RBG-13-68-16. The sequence continues at coordinate 3,100 of JALHTD010000371.1, forward strand.
CGTGGCGCCCCCCTCCTGCATCAGCACGGCGAGGTCCTTGCGGACCTTCCTCAGCTCCACCTCGGCGTACTGGTTGCCTGGGTCGAGTTGCACCGCCAACTGGAGTTCGCTCTCCGCTCGCAGCAGCCCTCCGGCTTGCTTGAAGCCCATCCCGCGCTCGAAGTGCTGTCCCGAGGCCTTCACGCGGACGCGCTGGAGTTCCATCTTGAACTTCAGGTTCCCGGGGTCCTGCGTGAGCGCCTCCAGGTAGTAGTAGACCGCCGCGTCCCAGTTCTCGGTGCGTATCGCCTCGTTCGCACGCCGGCTGTACTTGTACGTGGAGCAGGACGACAGCAGGCCCACGACGGCAAGGAGCAAACCCGCGACTCGCAGTAGCTTCTTAGTCACACTCACCTCGCAAGCGGAACCTTGCTGGTCACGTCATTCGGGTACCCGACGAACCCGACCGTCACGGCGGTCGGGCCGATCTCGCGCACGACGAACCTCTGCTTGACCGTCTCTCCTACGGGCACGGCCAGCACATCGTCGCCATCGCGGAAGACCGCGACAGGGTAACGGTCCGGGCCCAGCCAGCCCAGGTACTTCATGGTGAACGCCGGGGGCGGGGGGAGCACCCACTTCCCGTCCACGTAGATTCCATCCGGCGTCGGAGTCGGTGGCGGAGGTGGCGGTGGAGGTGGTGGGACCGTCGGGCGTCGGTCCGGAGTCGGCGTGGCGGGTGCGCCGAACGTGAAGAGGTTTCGCCCCGCGTGCGGCGTGGGCACCTCCCGCGGTTTCCCGCGGTCCCAGCCCAGCACCGGCACCGTGTAGCTTCCAACCTGAGCCACCTTGCCGCCGCCCGCGGCCACCGCTTGCACGAGGGCTGGCCGCAGCCGGTAGACCACCACCGCGGCGAGCACCACCAGCACCAGCGCCAAGGTCGCGATCTTCTTGGGATCGGCGCTACTCGCCACTTGCCACCTCGCTGACCCCGAGCTGCTTGAGCAGGCGCTCGTCGATTTCGGAGAAATACGTCCCCACTGTCAGCTGGACCTCGACATCCAGGGAGGATGCGCTCTCGTCACCGCGAATCCCGAGCCCGTCCAGCAACACGAACTCCGGCGAGCTCTCGAGCAGGAACACACCGCGCCGGATCTGATCGTAGCTTCCCCTCACGCTGTAGGTGGCGGTGAAGTACACCAGGCCCGTCTTCGCCTCGCGGTGCGCCGCATATGACACACGCTCGGGCTGGAGCCCTGCCTCCTGCGTGCGCTTCACCACATCCTGGAGAAACGGCACCAGCCGCTCGCGCATGGGCCCGAGCCGCCGTTCGCGGAGCTCCCCGAGGTTCGCCTGGAGCTCATCGAGCGCCTGGGCCGTGCGCTCGAGCTGGCGCAGCTGGGCCTCCAGCTTTTTCACCTCTGCCTCCGACTCGGTCACCTGTTTGGCGAGCAGCGAGCCGCGCCCGACAAGCGCCCCGCGAAGACCGGTCAGCCAGATGACGTTGGCCAGCACCAGAACGCCGGCCGGGAGCCATACGTAC
>JALHTD010000372.1 GCA_022865555.1 Thermoanaerobaculaceae bacterium
CCCAGTGTGTTTTTGCCCTCCCCATGATCGCCCTCTACCTCCTGGGGGTGTTGGTGGCGTGGGTGTTCGGGAAGAAGAGGCCCGCCGAGGAGGCATGAAGGCCTGAAGGAAGGCGAAGCCGGTCTCTCAAGCCTCCACGCCTTCAAGTCTTCACGCCTTGAAGCCTGACGGGCGGCACGGCAGGCAAGCCTTACCCCTATCTCTGTCCGACGCGGCAGAGTTTTCAAACGGGTGAGCGGCAGACCTACCCGGTCAGTTGTTCGTAGAGCTTGACGTACTCGCGCGCCGAGGCTTTCCATGAGAAGTCGCGGGCCATGGCCCTCTCACGCACGTCGGCGAGTTTTGTCGGCTCGGCGAGCAGCTCATGGGCGCGCGAGAGCGTGGCGACAAGCTCGGCCGGCGTCAGCTCCTCCAGCACGAAGCCGGTGCCCCCGTCCTGGCTCACGTCCACCACGGTATCAGCCAGGCCGCCCGTGCGGTTGACGACGGGCAAGGTCCCGTAGCGCATCGCGATCATCTGGCCCAGGCCGCAGGGCTCGTAGCGGCTCGGCATGAGGAAGAGGTCGCTCGCCGCGTAGATCCGGTGGGCCAACCGCTCGTCGAAGCGGGTCAGGACGGCGACCCGTCCCTGGTGCGCCGCCTCCGCCGCCCGCATGGCCTCCTCGTAGCGGCGCTCCCCTGTCCCCAGCACCACCAGGTCGAACCCCATCGCGACGATGTCGTCGAGGACCGCCGCGAGGAGGTCGGCCCCCTTCTGCTCGGCGAGCCGGGAGACCATGCCGAGCAGAGGACGCCGCCCGCCGCCGACGCCGGTCTCGGCCGCCAGCAGCTCGCGCGCGGCGCGCTTCCCCTCGTCCACATCGTCCGCGCCGTAGGGGAGCTCGAGGTAGGGATCCCGTCCGGGGTCCCACTCCTCGAGGTCGAGCCCGTTGAGGATCCCGAACAGCCTGTCGCGGCGGCCATCCAGGATGCCCTCGAGCCGGCAGCCGAACGCCGGTGTCAGGATCTCCTTCGCGTACGTGGGCGAGACCGTGGTGAGGGCGTCGGCGCTCACGAGGCCGCCCTTGAGAAAGCTGACCTGCCCGTAGAACTCCAGCAGATCCATGGTGAACAGCTCGCGCGGCAGCCCGCAGGCCTCCAGCACCCACGGCGGAAACACCCCCTGGTAGGCGAGGTTGTGGATCGTCAGAACGCTCTTTGCGCCCTGCAGGCCGAAACGAACCTGCCCGTCGTGGCGCAGGAGCAGGGGGGCGAGCGCCGCCTGCCAGTCGTGCGCGTGGACGACCTCCACACCGCCGAGCTTGGCGAGGGCCGCCAGGGCGGCGCGCGCGAAGAAGGCGAAGCGCACGGAGTTGTCCGGGAAGTCGCCGTCTGGCAGCGAGTACAGGGCCGGCCGCACGTACAGCGTGGGGCAGTCGAGCAGCACGACCCGCACGCCGCGGTGCATGAGCACGTTGAGTCTGGCCGACAGCCCCAGCGCGCTCACCTCGCCGCGAGGCTCGCCGGGCAGGGTGTCCTTGAGGGTAGGACGGTGACCGGGGGCCACCACGGTCACCTCGTGGCCGAGGGCGGCGAGGGCGGGCGGGAGCGCCCCGGCCACGTCCGCCAGTCCACCGGTCTTGGAGAAGGGCATCACCTCGGATGCCAGATGAGCAATGCGCATGGCTCTCTCCTCGCCGACAGCTTACAGCCGATGCCGGGTTCGCGGCTTACCTGTGCGTGCTTCAAGCTGCCAGCCGTTGGCTGTCAGCTGCCGTCGTCCGTGGTGACTTCCCGCAGGAACCGAGCCGCCTCCTCCGGGGGGGTTGGGTTGATGGCGTAGCCGGAGCCCCACTCGAACCCTGCGATGCGGGTGATCCGCGGGACGAACTCGATGTGCCAGTGGTAGTCGAACTCGATGGTCGTCCAGTAGCGCGGCTGTCCGGGGCGCGGGTGGGGGCTGGGCGCCGTGTGGAGGATGAAGTTGTACGGAGGGTCGTCCAGCAGCTTGCGGATGCGGCGCAGGAAATCGCGCACCAGCCTGGCCAGGTCCTGGAGGATCTGGTCGGTGCAGAGCGCGAAGTCGTGGGAGTGGTCCTTGGGCATCAGCCAGGTCTCGAAGGGAAACGAGGCGGCGAAGGGCTCGAGCAGGATGAAGCGGTCGGTCTCCAGCGCGACCCGGTCGCCGAACGACTTCTCCTGCCTGATGAGGTCGCAGAAGATGCAGCGCTCCTTCCGCCCCCAGTGCTCGCGCGCAACATTGAGCTCTTCCACCACGACGGTGGGGATGATCGGGGTGGCGATCAGCTGCGAGTGGGGGTGGTAGAGGGAGGCGCCGGCCTCACGCCCGTGGTTCTTGAAGAACAGCACATAGCGGATCCGGATGTCGCGTCGCAGGTCGGTCAGGCGCTCCCGCCAGGCCTTCAGAACCAGGAAGATCTCCTCCGGCGTCATGTCCGCGGTCGTGCGGTAGTGGTCGGGCGTCTCGATGATCACCTCGTGCGCACCGATGCCGTTGAGCTTGTCGAACATCCCGACCGCCTCGCGGGAGAGCTCCCCTTCGATGCCGAGGGCCGGGAACTTGTTGGGCACGACGCGCACCTGCCAGTCGGGGGTGTTCGGCTGCCGCGGCCCCTTGGCGATCGCAAAGATCTCCAGGGGGGTGGCGCCCTCGTTTCCGTACTCGAAGGGGCACGCACCGACGTCGCCGGGCTGCTCCGGGACCGACCGCTTGAACTCGTGGGGACGGAACCGGCGCTCTGTGGCGATGATCGACCAGCGCCGCCGTATGGGATCGAATCGCAGCTCGGACATTGGTTACTCCAGTCGTTTCGTCGCGCAAAAGGCGGCCGTGGCACCGCCTGTTTCAAATCGCAGCGTTGTCTTCTGAAGCCTGGGGCTTGCCCGGCCCGCCGCCCGCTCAGGCGTTCCCAACCACCCGCCCACCCCGGCATGGAGGCCTGAAGCAGAGAAGTCGCTTGGTGGCTGCTTCAGGCCTTCAAGCCTCCAAGCCTTCAAGCCTGTGTTCATGGCTCGTCGACCTCCAGCAGCTCAAGCCTCCAGAGTCCCTCGAAAGGCATCCTCTCACCGTGGCTCTCGAGCGCGAGGAGGACCTCTCCTTCGGGAAGCGGGAGCACGGCCTCGAGGCACCGGCCAACCGCGCAGCTCTCGGGAAGGTCCGCCGGCAATGTCCAGCTGGTGCGGGCCTTGGCGGTCACGAGTGAGACCACCAGCGGGGTCGGCGGTCCCATTCCAGGCCGCGGCTCCACCCGCAGCCAGAGGCGGTCGGGCTGGGCCCGCAGGGCCGCACGCGCAAGGCGCTGGTGGGTGGTGGGGGCCTCGACCCAGGCCGCAACGCTCCACTCGAAGTAGCTGGTGGTTTCGCCGTCGAGCACCGGAGGCGGCCACTCGCTCGACAGGGGGACGACCAGGCGCACGGCGGCCGAGCGCACGGGCACGGCGAGCTCCGCCGGCGCGGGGATGCCGGCGGCGGCGCAGGCGTCGCGCAGGTGGGCGCGGAAAAGCTCGTCGTAGAGCGGGGCCAGAATCGTAGGGTTGTCGTCGCCGAACCACCACCACCAGTCGCTCCCCTCGGCGGCCAGCCAGGAGCGCCCACCGCGGGTGGCGCCCAGGGCCCTGACCCGCCCAAGCATCTCCCAGCCGCGGTTCTTCTCCTCGTGACCGATCCAGGTGGCGAAGGTTCCCCCGATCCACGAGCCGGGGTGGAGACGTGGGAGCGGTCTTGGCGTTTCCTCCTCGACCCTGTCCGCAAGCGTCACAGGCCGAAGCTGCGTGGACTGCTCGAGCTCCCGCGCCAGCGTGATGAGGAATGAGGCCCCCCCCTGCGGGAAGCTTGTCCAGGGGTTCTCCCCGTCGAGGGCGATCACGATCCCGGCGTCATCGGGCAGGTGCGAAGCGGTCCGCCGCAGGTGAGCGACGAAGTCGCGGGCTGCCTCGGCCTCGTCGGGGAAGCGTGAGGCCTGAAAACCGATAAAGTCCGATAGATCGCGGTGCCGGAAGAACAGGACCGGGCCGCCGGCGGGGAGCCGCCAGGACCGGAAGAGCTCCTCGCCGACCCCGGACTCGCTCGAGAGAGCGCGCCCGAGCGAGGCAGCCAGGATACCCTCGTCAGTCGCCAGCCAGCGCACGCCGTGCTGGCCGTAGAGGACGACGGCCGCCTCGGAGACCGAGCCCTCCGGCGGCCAGCAACCCACCGGTGCGAACCCGAACCCGCGCGTGGCCTCGAGCCCGAGACGCACGTGCTCCTCGGCGTCGTCGGGGGCGGAGAAAACAGGGGCGGTGGGGGCCGGGCGCGGCGCCCACGACTCCTTCACCACCCCGGTGTCCAGGAGCAACGGGATAATCGGGTGGGCGAAAGGCGAGGTCGAGATCTCCACGCCTTTCCCGCCGGCCAGCTTGAGGTACGCATCGAGGAGGCGGCCGGGACACGCGGCGAGCCACTCGACGGCCCGCCGGCGCGCCGCCTCGCCGAACCCGGTACCCTTCTCGGCCAAGTCCTTGAGCTCGGGCTCCCACGGTAGGTTCGGGGCTGCGTACGCCAGCACGAGCAGCACCTGCAGGTCGGTGAGGTCCTGGATCGTGAAGCGCCGCTTGGCCTCCTCGCTGGATGCGCCTCCGGTGCGGGCGGCCAGCTCGGAGAGGCGCGGCCAGCGGCGCAGCTGGTTGGGGTGGAGCAGGAACGCCCACCGCAGCAACTCCCCCTGTCCCTCGGGGGTGAGCGAACGGGCGGGGGTGCGCAGCGCCTCGAGCAGCGGGTCGTGGGCGGTCCCGTCCCGGTAGGCAGCGAGCTGGTCGAGGAAGACCGGCGTGAGGTTCAGAACCTGGCCCGCGAGCCCGGTCGCGGAAAGAGCGTGGGTGAGGGTCAGGTACTCGCCGCCGGCGTGGAGCAGGACCCAGGGGGCGTGGACGCGCCCGTCGGCGGTGCGGTACTGCGGCTGGTGAAGATGCCAGAGGAACGTGAGCTTGGCCATCGAGGGGTCAGGCGCTCCGAACCAGCCGCTGCACCTCCTCACGGTGCTTGCCGAGCAGCTTGTTGGCCGCCTCCGGGGTCTCCGACTCGGCGTGCATGTGCAGCGTGGGCGCCACCCTGTCGGGCCGCAGCAGGACCCAGCCGTCGTCGAGGAGGACCTTGATCCCCTCGAGGTACGATACCTCCTGGCCCTGGACGCGCTCGCCGAAGCGCCGCATCACCTCGCCCTTGCGCTCGACCGGGCACGGCACGGTCACGCGCGCCACGGGGACCGTGGGCGCCAGCTTGGCCACCTCGGCCAGCGGCTGATCCGCCCGCGCCAGCAGCTCCAGCAGCTTCCCCAGGGCGAACATGGCGTCGGGGGCGTGGTGGAGGCTTGGGAAGATGAAGTCGCCCTCGCCGGCGGAGGCAAACAGGACTTCGCGCTGCCGCGAGGCCTCGGTGAGAGCCCGTGGCGCCGAGAGCGTCTCACGCAGGCGGTGGCCCGCGGCGGCGAGCGCCGTGTGGAACGTGGAGGGCGTGAATACCGGCAGCACCACCTCGCCGGCGGGCAGCTTGGCCGCGATGACCGCCGCCACCATCAGGGCGACGAGATCGAAGTCCGTCCACAGACGCTGCTCGCGGTCGGCCACCACCATGCGCTCGCAGCTCGGGTACAGCCAGACGCCGAGGTCAGCGTCGAGCGAGGCGACAATGGTTGCGAGTCGGCGATGGGCGAGCGCGATCTCGCTCGCGAGCATCGCCTCGTGCACAGCCTCGGTGTGCGCGTTGAGGGTGACCACATCGCAGCCGAGATCGGCCAGCAGCCGGGGCAGGACGATCACTGCTGCCGAGTGGGCGTAGTCGACCACGATGCGCAGCCGGCGGGCGCGGATCTGCTCGACCGCCAGGGCCTTGAGGAACGACTCGGCGTAGAAGTCGACGAGGCGCGGGTGCTCGAAGATGACCCCGATCTCCTGGTGCTGGGCGCGGCGGAACTCCTCGCGCAGGAAGATCCCCTCCACCGACTTGGCGAAACTGGTCGAAATGTCGAGCCCGTGCTCGTCGAAGAAGCGGATCGAGGTCATCCCGCGCACCAGCTGAACCTGCTGGAACGAGACCCCCCCGACCTCGCCGAAGCCCTCGAGCTTGTGGCGCATCACCGGCACCGGCAGCATCCCGAGGTCAACCACGTGCGCGCCTGTCGAGCCGACGCCGCCGACGAACGCCCGGCGCAGCATACGCGAGGCGGGGTGGTCGTCGCGGGCAGTGAGAATCGTGCTGCCAGGGGGGAGGAGCGTGCCGTAGGCGGCACCCAGGCGGGCCGCGACCTCGGGCGTGAGCTCGAGGTTGGTAAGGCCGGTGACGGCCCCCTCCTCGAACGCCGATGTCCTCCAGCGCTCGGCGTATACCAGGTTCGAGTGCACGACCGCGTGGTCCTCGACGACCTTTGCGGGCCAGATCTTCACTGCTTCCTTGACCCGCACCTCCTGGCCGAGCACGGTGTCGTCGGCAATGACCGCACCCTTCTCGACCACGGTCCCGGCCCCGACCTGCACCCGCGCCCCGAGCACCGCCCCCTCGACGCGCGCCCCCTCGCCGACGAGCACCTCGTCCCAGGCCACGGTGCGGCGCAGCTCGGCGCGCGGCTCGACCACGGTCCCCGGGCCGAGCACCACGTCCTCGAGCCGCACGGCCGACCCTATGCGGCAGCCCGGGCCGATCACGACCGTGCCCCGTACCTCGACGCTCGGATCGAGGTCGGCCTTGCCCTCGATCCACAGAGGTTTGCCGCCGATCTGGCGCAGTTCTCCGGGTGGAATCAGCCGCAGAGTGCCCTCGAAGTAGTCGCGGTGCGCGGCGAGGTAGGACTCGGGGTCGCCGATGTCCCGCCAGTAGCCGCGCAGCACGTGGCCGTAGAGGGGGGCTCCGCCGGCGAGCAGGCGGGGGAAGAGGTCGCGCGAGAAGTCCGAGGGCTCGGTCCGCGGCACCTGGGTCAGGGCCTTGGCCTGCAGCACGTAGATCCCGGTGTTGACGGTGTCGGAGAAGACCTCGCCCCATGTGGGCTTCTCGAGGAACCGCCGCACGCGGGCCTCTCCGTCGATGATCACGATGCCGAACTGGAGAGGGTTTGCGACGCGGGTGAGGCCGATGGTGGCCACGGCCCCGTGCTCCTTGTGTGCGGCAACCAGTGCCTTCAGGTCGAAGTCGCAGATCAAGTCGCCCGAGAGCACCAGGTACTCGTCCGCGGCCACGACGTCGGCACCATGGGCGACGGCGCCTGCCGTTCCCCAATCGTGGTCGGCGTTGTTGTAGTGCAGCTTCATGCCGAGCCGCTTGCCGTCGCCGAATGCGTTACGGATTTTGTCCGGGTCGTAGTAGGTCAGCAGCACCGCCTCGCGCATGCCGGAGCTTGCAAGGTGGGTGAGCACGCGCTCGAGGATCGGGCGGTTGACCACCGGCAGCATGGGCTTCGGGCGGTTCGCGGACAGCGGGCGGATCCTCGTCCCGAACCCCCCCGCCATCACGATTGGGATCATCGCGCGGCCCCCAGGCAACGCCGCACCGCCTGCTTGAGCTCGCCGAGCTCCGACGACTTGACCACGTAGGCGTCGGCCAGCCAGGACGAGAAGTCGTCCTGGTAGCGGGCGTAGGCGGTGGAGAGCACCACCGGCAAGCCGGAGTGCTTCGCCTTGATCTCACGCAGTAGCGCGAGCCCCGAGACCTCTCCGAGCCGGATGTCGAGGACCACGAGGTCGATGCCGCCCTGAGCCAGCCGGTCGCGGGCGCCCTCGATGGTCCCAGTGGTCTCCACCGTGTACCCGTCGCGGCTGAAAGCGGTCCGGTAGAGCTCCAGAAACCCCTCTTCGTCGTCAACGAAAAGCAAGCGCGACGCTGTCACGACCACCTCCGCAGGAACAGAGTGAAGCGAACCCAGCCTGGTTCCGTCTCATCGTACTCCACCTTGCCGCCCATGGCCTCCGCAAGCGTCCGCACCGAGGCGAGGCCCAGGCCGCTCCCTCCACGACGGGTCGTGATGCCGCCCGCAAAAGGGTCCACGCGCAGCGGGGCGGGCAGCGGCAGGCCGTTGTCGGCGACCACCAGGAGCACCCACGGCGGCTCGTCGCGCACCGCCACCTGGATCTCGCCGCCGGTCTCGCCCAGGGCCTCGAGCGCGTTGGCGAGCAGGTTCTCCAGGCACCGTTCGAGGGATGGGATGGCGGCGGCCGCCATCATCGGCCGCTCCGGGTGGTAGCACAGCAGCCGAACCTGCCGGCTGGCGGCAAGCGGTCGGAACGCCTCGGTGACCCTTTCCGCGAGCGCCCCGACCTCGACCGGCCCGAGGGAGATGCCGTCGGCGCGGCTCGCGAGCCCGGCCACCAGCTCGGCCACCCGCTGCTCCGCCCGGGTCACCGCCGTGGCGACGATGCCGAGCCGGCGGGTGAAGCTCTCACGGTCCGCGGTGGGCGCGCTCATGATCTCCCGTGCGAGACCGCCCGCCAGCGCCAGCGGGTTCTTGAGATCGTGGGCCAGGGTGCGGGCGGTGTCGAGAAGAGCGGTGGCGTGCTCCGCCAGCATGCGGCGCCGCTTCTCCTCCTGGAAGCGCAGGAGCAGCTGGGTGCGTTCGAGGGCCGCGCGCAGGTAGTGGGCGAGCGTCTCGGCCGCTTCGAGGGTGCCGTGGTAGGCCGGCGCGTGGGTGACGAAGTTGTCCGCGAGGACGACGCCCCACGGCTGGGAGCCGGCCATCAGCGGCACGACCACCAGCTCGCGGGAGTCCAGCACCGCGACCCAGTGCCGCACGCAGGGGTTGGGATGGTTGCTGCGCCCGATGAAGGCGCGGCGCCAGACCCCGCACCCCGTGACCAAATCGTGGGAGAGGGCTGCGAGCGTTGCAGCGTGCCGTTTCCTCTCCGCCTCGACCGCCTCGAGGTCGGGCTCCGTCAGGCGGTCCAGCGGCAGCACCCCGCGCTGCCGCAGATCAGCCCACAGCTCTCGGGCCTCCTCGCGGCTACGGGGGCCGACCCCGAACCAGCCCCGGATCTGGCCGCCTTCAGCGAGCAGAAGGAACGCCCGGTTGAAACCGAGGCCTTCCCCGGCGGTGTAGGCCACCAGGACGCTCCACGCGGCCACTTCCGGGTCCACCACGGTCTCCAGCACCTCGGACACGCGCCGGAGCAGGTCGAGCGCCCGTTGGGGGCGGATGCTCCGGAGCGTCGGCCCGCGCTCGCGGACTTGGCGGCCGCGGGTGGGTCGCGTCCGCGCCTGCGAGCGGACCGGCGGTGTGCGGCCGCTCAAGCGCGCCGTCCCGGAGCGGGAACAGTGTCTGGGCCCAATCCGCCTCCTGCCCACGAGTGTACTGCTAGCAGGGCCGGGGGTGGCGAGGGCCGTCCAGATTACAGGGCGCCTATCGAGCCGCGCCCACCGGCAGCTCCGTCCAGCCGGCCTCGTCGAAGAACCCATGACGGCGCTCCAGCTTCGCGAACAACCGGACCCCCTCGGGGACGAGCTCGGCCGGGAGCTTCAGTTTGCCCACCCCGTTCTCGCCGCGAAACTCGGCCTCGCCGAGCGCCCGGCCCGTGCGCAGGTCGCGCACGGCCACGGCGCCGCCGCGGGACGGGAGGTCCACAGCGAGCCGCACCGCGGCCGCGGAAGAGCCGCCCACCACGCACACGGTCCTGGCGCCGAACGAGCGCAGGAGGGTGCGCGAGGCAAGGGTGAGCTCGAGGAAGCGGCCGGCGAGCGCCGCGCCTCGGATCGGGTGCTGGGCGAGGCCGGTGGGTGACTCGGCGAGGTAGAACCTCTCCTCGCTCCTCGCGAACGAAAGGAGCCAGGTGCTTCGCAGCAGCAGCTGGGTCCGGTGACAGGCGATCGCGGCCCGCTTGCGGGCCCGCTGCCCGGCTGCCAGGGGCAGCACGAGGGACCCCTTGTGGCGGGCGAGCAGCGCGGGGTTATGCACCAGGTAGCGGACGTGGCTACGCGGGGCACGAGTGTCGGTGAAGGTTTGGAGCGCCAGGCACAGCATCACGCCGAGAGCGCTGTGGTCGGGGTGCAGGTCGAGCAGGGAGGGCCCGACGACAACCGTGGGGCGCCACCCAGTCAGCACCTCGGTCAGTGTCCGCATCGCGACCTCGTTGCCGTGGAGCACGAGGTCGGTCACTCCTTGATCGGGGAAGCCGAGGAACCTCAAAGAGGACTCCGCCACCCCCAGTCGCCTCAAGGCACGGCGCGCCTCGCCCCGCCGGCGGACGGCAAAGCGAGCTCGGTCCGTGGCGGTGATTCGCCAGCGCAGCTCGTTCGCCCGTTGCGCCCACGGGTTGTTGTCGCCGTCGGTGAAGAACACCGTCAACGCCTCGGTCCCCACTGCGAGGGCGTGCTGGAGGAGGCCGCCGGTGGCAACGGACTCGTCGTCCGGGTGCGCGGCAAGCACCAGGAGCCGATCCGACGGCTTGAGGGCGAGGGTCTGGATCACCGCGCGCTCCACGGCGAGAAGCCTCTCTCAACCGCCTGCGCCCACACGACGGCAAGCCGTCCCGTCGGCGCATCGGGTGCGAGCTGGTGCGGGCCAGCCGCGAGCTCCCGCGGGCCGGCGTATCTCGTGCCGTCCAGCGAGCCGCTGAACGTCCCACGCTCGACTACCACTGCGTAGCGCGCGGGGATCGCCACGCCAAAGGTGAACGGGCGCAGGTCGCTGGTCGGTTCACCCAGGAGCGCCCCAGCCACCCGCAACTGCCCGACACGCACGTAGTTGGCGGCGAGGAAGGCCCTCGCGCGGTCGGTGAAGCGCTCGTCCTCGACCGTCGCGACGCAGCTGCGCGTCGCCACAGCGTCCTCGGGCAGGGTGTCGCGGATCAGGCCGCGGCGCAACCGCTCCCTGGTCACGCTCTCCAGGACCGCCGGACACCCACGCCTGCGGAAAACGGTCTCGCCCTTGGCATCGATCACCCGGTCCCCCGGGTCGGTCAGGAGAAGCGTCTCGCGAACGAGGGCAACCTGAGACGCGGCGCGGTCCCTCCAGACCGGTCCTGTGAGAACCAGGACCCCGACCTCAACCACGAGCACGGCGCCGAACAAGGTAGCGGGGAGGGAAGCGTCACCACGATGCGCCGCCCAGGCAGCGAGGGCAGATACCGCGAAGATCGCGAGCAACGGTTCGAACGGCAGCCAGTCCTGTGCGGTGATGAAGGGCCAGAGGCTCCGGACGCCGAGGTAGTAGATCGCTGCGGTGAGCAGCAGCATCAACCGCAGGGAGCGCAGCCGGTCCCCGTTCGCAGAGCGGATCATCGGCCTGGCCACTAGCAGCACGAACCCAAGCCCAATTGGGAAGATCAACCCGCGCCAGGCGTTCCGCATCTCGCCCATGCCGGGCAGCAGGTTGTGCCGGATGGTGTCGTAGTAAAGGGCGGGGAGAGCGTCCACAGCCCAAAAGTACAGGATCAGCAGCAGCGGGACCACGAGGAAGCCCGCTGCCCAGGCACCCAACAGCACTGTCGCCCGGTGCCCGGGGAGCTTGCGTCGCGTCTCGGGAGCCAGCACCAGGGTGAGCACGGCCGCACCCGAGAGGCAGGCGGTGAGAAGCAGGGTTTTCTGCGACACGCCCAGCGCGATGCCGAGGACCGCACCCGTGGCGAAGGCCCGACTCGGTGTGAGCCGGCCGCTGACAAGCACGGCGAGGGCAGCCAACCACGCAACGGCCCACAGGTTGTCCGTGCGGAACTCGAGGGAGACGAAGAAGAACTCGAAGTGAACCGCGAGCAGGACGGTCGCCCAGAGCGCAACCCTTTCCGGGTACAGCTGGCGAGCGATCACAAAGGTGAGGGCCAGCGCCGCGACCCACAGCGGCAGCATCGCGAGGCGCATGGCGAAGAGCGCCTCGGGGCGCTCACCGACCGCCGCGAGCACCGGCGCCATCGCGATGTGAAAGAGGGGGGCGTGGTTGTCGAAGAGGTCGCGGTACTGGACGAGGCCCCGGGTCCAGCCCCAGACCACGTGCAGGTGCTGGGGCTCGTCGGAGCTGAAACGGTAATGGAATAGATACGGGATGCGCAGGAGCAACGCGACGCCGAGGAGCGCCAACGCCGCCAGGCGCTCTGGGAACGGGACTCGATTCTCGACGGCGGAGGTCAACGCCCGGCACCTCGCTCAGACCCGCGAGTCTAGCAGTCCCGCCTCTTCTTGGGGCGTCACCCCAAACCCCTATCTTGGTTTCATTGCCTTGCGGACTCTCTCTTGCCAAGCGGGTGTGCGGCCTGCTCCTTTCATTCCACTCCGTGGAGGTTTTCTTTTGCCCCGCGGGCTCGGACCTGGCTTCTTCTTTGTCACTGCGTAACGGCTTCTTCTTTGCCGGCGCCGCGGGTGGCTGCGTGCGGCCCTGATCTGTTTTCCACTCCGTGGAGTTTTCCATTGCCAGGCGGGTGCGCGGCCCCTCGTCGCTTGCTCGCCCCCGCTCGCTGCACTCCGAGACTCCTCCGGCTGCGACCGAGCAGGGACGTCCCACGGTGGGGCCCCTCGCTGTTCGTAAGAAACCACGCCAGCGATACCCCGCCGCGGGACGCCCGCTCGGTGACCCGCAGCCTCCGGAGACATGGCCGCTGGCACCCGCGTGGCGGAGTGAATACCCCCCTCCCAGAATCCGTTTGGGCGGACCCTCACGGTCACGCGCCTGCATTGGCGAAACGGCTCAAGTAGGTCCGCGGGACGCGGGAGGGCGGGGGTGAAATCCGCCCCGCGGGCGGCAGGAGCCATGGCGCCGGAGCGTGCGGTCCCCGAGCGGCCAGACCGGCGGGTGGAGACGCTGGCCCCGACCGAGCGTCTCATGCGAGGGAGGGGAACAGCGAGGGTCCGCACGCCGGGCTGTGCCTGCTCGGTCGCACGCGCAGGCGGGTCGGAGCTGCGGCCTCGATGGCCGCAGCGAGCGACCGCTCATAGCCCGCGGGGCAACAAGAGCCTCACGCAGTGAAGGAAGGGAAAGCCAGCTCCAGACCACGCTCGCGGGGCAAATGAAAGTCACGCAGTGGAAGAAGAAGGGGGCCGCCCACCCGCCGGGCAAACAATGGACCTAGAATAGGGGGTCATGCCGGAGCCGTTCGTCCACCTCCACCTCCACTCGCACTACTCGCTGCTGGACTCAGCCGTGAAGCTCGACGAGCTGATGCGCCAGGTCAACGAGCACGGCGTGCCTGCGGTTGCCCTCACCGACCACGGCAGCCTCTTCGGTGCCTACGAGTTCTACAGCGCGGCGCGAAAGGCGGGCATCAAGCCGGTGCTCGGGTGCGAGGCCTACGTCGCGCCGGGCAGCCGGAAGGAGCGTACCGGCAATCCCTTCGGTTCACGCAGGCCCTACCACCACCTCGTTCTGCTGGCCGAGAACCAGCGCGGCTGGAACAACCTGATGCGTCTGGTGACCACCGCGTACCTCGACGGCTTCTACCACCGCCCGCGAATCGACAAAGAGTTGCTGGCTGCTCACGCCGACGGCCTCATCGGCCTCTCGTCGTGCCTCTCGGGCGAAGTCGCCGCCAGGCTTCTGTCCGGCGACGAGAAGGGGGCGCTGCAGGCGGCCGAGGAGTACCGTGAGATCCTTGGGGCTGACGATTTCTTCCTCGAGGTCCAGGAGCACGGCCTTCGCGACGAGCCCGTGGTGCGGCAGGGGATCCAGCGCATTTCGGAGAAGACCGGCCTGCCTGTGGTGGCGACCAACGACTGCCACTTCCACCGCCGGGAGGATGTCGAGGCGCACCGGGTCTTGATCGGGATCGGCCAGAACAAGACCCTCGCGGAGATGGCCCACGACTACGCCTACAACGACGAGTTCTACGTCAAGTCGCCGGCCGAGATGGCGCGGCTCTTCGGCGACCAGCCCGGAGTCCTCGCCCGAACGAAAGAGATCGCCGACCGCTGCCACGTGACGTTCCCAGAAGGCGAGTTCTACCTTCCGCGCTACCCGGTACCCGACGGCAAGCTGCCCGACGACTACCTCGAGGAGCTCGCCCGCGAAGGGCTCGAGCGGCGCCTCGCCGACGGCCGAAGGCGGCGGAACCCCGAAGCGGAGTACCGGTCACGCCTCGAGACCGAGCTCGCGATCATTCACTCGATGGGGTTCGATGGGTACTTCCTGGTCGTGTGGGATTTCATCAAGTATGCGCGCGAGCACGCCATCCCGGTCGGGCCGGGGCGGGGCAGCGCGGCCGGTTCGCTGGCGGCGTACTCCCTGCGCATCACCGACATCGACCCGCTCGAGTACGACCTGCTGTTCGAGCGCTTCCTCAACCCCGACCGCGTCTCGATGCCCGACATCGACATCGATTTCTGCCAGCGTCGGCGCGATGAGGTGATCGACCACGTGCGCGCCGTCTACGGCGATGAAAACGTCTCGCAGATCGCCACCTTCAACATCCTGCAGGCCCGCTCGTGCATTCGCGACGTGGGCCGCGTCATGGGGATGTCGTTCGGCGAGACCGACCGCATCGCCAAGCTTGTGCCGGAGGGAGTCAGCGTCACGCTGGACAGCGCGCTGCGCGACTCGCCGCGTCTCGCGGAGGCCGTCAGGGCCAGTGCCGACGTCGCGCGCCTGTTCGAGATCGGGAAGCGGCTCGAGGGGCTCGCGCGGCACTGCGGGATGCACGCGGCCGGCGTGGTGATCGCCCCGAGGCCCGTGCGCGAGATCGTGCCGCTGTATCGCACCTCCAGGGACGAGATCGTCACCCAGTTCGACAAGGACGTGATCGAGAAGCTCGGCCTCTTGAAGATGGACTTCCTGGGGTTGAAGACCCTCACGGTGATCGACGACTGCCTGCACAGCCTGGAGGCCGCGGGGATCCCGGTGCCGGACTTCGGTCTCTCGAGCTTCGACGACCCCAAGGTCTACGACCTCTTCTGCGCAGGGGACACCGACGGGATCTTCCAGTTCGAGTCGTCCGGCATGCGCGACCTGCTGCGAACGGTGCAGCCGCGCAAATTCGAGGAGCTGGCCGCCCTCAACGCCCTCTACCGCCCGGGCCCGATGCAGTGGACCACCGAGTACGCGGACCGCAAGCACGGACGCCAGCCGATCACCTACATCTTTCCGGAGCTCGAGGAGATCCTGGCCGAGACCTACGGCGTCATCGTGTACCAGGAGCAGGTGATGCGCATCGCGGTGAAGATCGCGGGCTTTTCGATGGGCCGCGCGGACACCCTTCGCAAGGCGATGGGCAAGAAGATCAAGGAGCTCATCGACGAGCAGGGGAACCACTTCATCGCCGGGGGTGTCGCCAAGGGCCACCCGAGGGAGAAGGTCGCGGCTCTCTGGCGGCAAATCGTGCCGTTCGCGCAGTACGGCTTCAACAAGTCGCACTCGGTCGCCTACGCCTACGTCGCCTACCAGACCGCCTACCTGAAGGCGCACCACCCGCTCCACTTCTGGGCCGCGATGCTCTCCAGCGAGGTCGCGAACAGCGACAAGCTCGCGGCCTACGTGGCGATGCTCGGCGCCTCGCACCTGAGGGTTCTCGGCCCGGACATCAACGCCTCACAACTCGCCTTCACGGTGGAGGGGGACGCCATCCGGGTCGGCTTGGCCGCCGTCAAGGGAGTGGGGGAGGGCGCGAGCCAGGCGATCGTTGACGCGCGCGGCAGGGTCGGGCGGTTCAAGAGCGTCTCGCACGTGCTCCGGACCGTCGGGGAGCGCGCGATCAACCGAAAGGTCGTGGAATGCCTGGTGAGGGCCGGCGCCTTCGACTCGGTGCACCCCGACCGCGGCGCGGTGCTCGCGAGCCTGGACAAGCTCGTGGACCAGGCGGCACGCCAGAGGCAGGCGCTCGAGGTCGGCCAGGGCTTCCTCTTCGCCCTCGACGATGAGGAGGTTGAGCCTTCGGTCGCTGGGTCCGGCCGCGTGAGCACGGAGGAGACGCTGCGCGGCGAGCGGGAGACGCTCGGTTTCTACCTCTCCGGCCACCCCCTCGACCGCTGGGCGGGGGTTCTCAAGGAGCTGCGAGCCACCCCGGTCAGCGGTCTCTCGGAGCTCGTCGCGAGCGGCGCCGACCGCGCGGTCGTGGGTGGGCTCATCGCCGGGTTGAAGGCAAGGCCGATCAAGGAGGGTCGCAGCCAGGGCCGCCGCATGGCGTCGTTCACACTCGAGGACCAGACCGGTGCGGTGAGGGTGGTCGCCTTCCCGGACGCCTACGAGCGTTACGAGAAGTGCCTTGTTGACGGCACGTCGGTGCTGGTCACGGCCACGCTGCGGGCGAGCGATGCGGAGCACGCCGAGCTGGCCCTCGAGGAGGCGATGCCCCTCGAGGGGATCGAGGCGCGCAAGGCGAGCGCCCTGCGAGTGGAGCTCGACCTCGAGCGGTTCGCCGACAAGGACGCGCTCGAGCAGCTGCACGAGCTTTTCCTCCGCCACGAAGGCCGCATGCAGCTGCGACTGCGCCTGGTGGGTGGCGCGTGGCAGGCGGAGGTCGTCCCGAACCGCATACTCGGTGTCGACCCTACGACGCTGGTGCCGGCGCTCACGGCCCTCCTCGGCCCCGGCAGGGTCGAGTACGTGTTCTCCAGCAACGGCGCCTGAGGCCCGACCCACGAGCTTGCGCGGTTCGGCACGATCGCGTAGCCTTGGGACTCCCGCGGCACTCCCGCGAGGCCTCGGAGGCAATTCATGAGCACAACCGTGGCGACGAGCGCCCAGCTCATCCGGCTCGAGGAGACGTACGGCGCCCACAACTACCACCCCCTTGACGTGGTGGTCAGCCGCGCGCGGGGCGTGTGGGTGTGGGACGTGGAGGGGAACAAGTACCTCGACTTCCTTGCCGCCTACTCGGCGGTGAATCAGGGGCACTGCCATCCCAAGATCGTGGCCGCGCTGAAGGAGCAAGCGGAGCGCGTGACGCTGACTTCGCGAGCTTTCCGCAACGACCAACTCGGGCCGCTGTGCGAAGAGTTGTGCCGGCTTACCGGCTTCAGTCGTTTCCTCCCCATGAACACCGGCGCCGAAGCGGTGGAGACCGCGATCAAGGCGGCGCGGAAGTGGGCGCACACGGTCAAGGATGTGCCCGACGACAGGGGCGAGATCCTCGTCTTCGAGGGGAACTTTCACGGCCGCACCACGACGATCGTCGGCTTCTCCTCGGAGGAGCAGTACCGCAAGGGGTTCGGGCCCTTCACGCCGGGCTTCCGGCTGCTGCCGTACGGCGACGCTCAGGCCGTCGAGAAGGCGATCACGCCCGAGACCGTGGCGATCCTGGTCGAGGCGATACAGGGGGAGGGCGGCATCAGAATCCCGCCCGCGGGCTTCCTGCGCAGGCTCCGCGAGATCGCCACCGCCAACAGGGTTCTGCTGGTCCTCGACGAGATCCAGTCGGGCCTGGGCCGGACCGGCAAGCTCTTCTGCTACGAGCACGAGGGGATCAGGCCCGACATCGTCGTGATCGGCAAGGCGCTCGGAGGCGGGACCGTGCCGGTCTCCGGCATCCTGTCCGACGACGAGGTCATGAGCGTGTTCAAGCCCGGGGACCACGGCTCCACCTTCGGCGGCAACCCGCTGGCGTGCGCTGTGGCGCACGCGGCAATCCGCGCGCTGGTGGACGAGGGCATGATCGAGAACTCGGCCCGCCTGGGGGACTACTTCCTGCAGCACCTGCGTGCGCTGAAGTCCCCGCACGTCAAGGAGGTCCGCGGCAGGGGTCTCTGGATCGGGGTCGAGTTGAAGCCGGAGTCCGGAGGCGCCCGGAGGTTCTGCGAGGCGCTCCAGAAGCAGGGACTGCTCTGCAAAGAGACTCATGTCAACATCATCCGTTTCGCCCCGCCGCTGGTGATCACCCGAGAGGAGATCGACTGGGCGGTGGAACGGATTGCCAAAGTACTTAGCTAACACAACTTCGATGTAGAACGACGCCCCGACCTCTGCCGGGGCGTCGGGTCCTGCCGGCCAATGCGCGCGCGGTCTGCACGCCGACGTCGCGAAGCGGACGGAGTGCTAGGTGCGCAGGGTCGTGTGGCGGTTGATCGCCAGCAGCGCGAAAACCACCGTGGGCGTCCAGGCCGCGAGCACGGGCGGCACCAGGGACGCCTCGCCGAGCCTGATGATGAAAGCCATGAGCCCGAAGTAGGCCATCCCGAGCACCAGCGCGAGGGCGATCCCTCCCACGGCGCCGCGGCGGCCTGCGCGGAAGGCGAAGGGAAGCGACAGCCATGCCAGCAGCACCATGCTCAGGGGATAGGCCACCTTCTGGTGGAGCTGTACGGTGAGCCTGTCCACACGATAGCCCGCGGCGCGCAGCGTGGCGATGTAGTCGTCGAGCTCCCCGAAGCTCATCTGCTGCGGCCTCCGGTACTCGCGGCCGAAGTACGCGGGAGGCACGGGCAGGGGAAGGTCCACCGGACCGGTGTGGCGGATGAACTCGGGCGTCGCGTCAGCCATGAACGTCCGCGACCACGCTCCCTCCGCAACCCAGTGGCCGTCCTTGTAGGTCGCGCGCTTGGCCATGAAACGGGTCCGTAGGTTGAACCTGGCGTCGAACACGTACACCGAGGGGCGAATGAGGGTGAGAGTGTCCGGGTCGAACTGGAGGAAGTTCACGAGGGTGCGGCCATCCGGCGCAAAAGCGATGGCTTCCACCCAATTATTCTCGTGCCCGCGCCATTGGTTGCGTACCGTCCGCGTCGGCAAGTCCCAGAGCGTGATCATCCCTTGCGTGTCGCC
>JALHTD010000373.1 GCA_022865555.1 Thermoanaerobaculaceae bacterium
GTGCCCAGGATTTGGCGGTCGTCCTCGGCGGCACCGGCCAGCGACGTGATGTGTCGCCGCGGGATCACAAGCACGTGCACCGGGGCACGGGGCGCGATGTCGTGGAACGCGACCACGTCCTCGTCCGCAAACAGGACACGTGCGGGTGTTGCGCCCTGCGCGACGCGGCAGAAGAGACAGCTCTCCATGTCGCGAAGGATACCAAGGCGGAGACCGGGGTCAGGGTTCAGAGATACCGGCCAGGGTTGAAGCGCTCGACCGTGGCGCCGAGCGCGTTCAGCTTGACCTCCATCGCCTCGTAGCCGCGGTCGAGGTGGTAGATGCGGTCCACCAGCGTCTCGCCCCGGGCAACCAGCCCGGCGAGCACCAGTGCCGCGGAGGCGCGCAGGTCCGAAGCCATCACCGTCGTGCCATCGAGGGCCGCGGGTCCGTGCACATGGGCGGTGCTTCCCTCAACCTCGACGGCCGCCCCGAGGCGCTTGAGCTCGAGGACGTGCTGGAAACGGTTCTCGAAGATCGCCTCGGTGACCGAGCTTGCGCCGTGCGCCTGGGTCATCAGGGCGAGAAATTGCGCCTGCAGATCGGTGGCGAAACCCGGGTGCTCCGTGGTGGTGATGGAGACCGCACGCAGCGGGCCCCGCTGCGCGGGAACCACGACCGCGTCGGCGTCGGTGGAAAAGGCGCATCCGGCCTCGCGAAGGGCGGCGAGCAGGGCGCTCAGGTGATCGGGGCGGCAACCCGAAACCCTCACGCCATCCCCTGCCAGCACGGCGGCGATGACGTATGTTCCAGCCTCTATGCGGTCGGGGATGACGAGGTGGTCGGCGCCGGATAGCTCCTCGGTGCCCTCGACCTCGAGGGTATCTGTGCCGACCCCGGTGATGCGCGCCCCCATCGCCAGGAGGAGGTTGGCGAGGTCCTCGACCTCGGGCTCCCTTGCACAGTTGTGCAGCACGGTGCGACCGCGAGCCAGCGTCGCGGCCATCAGGAGGTTCTCGGTCCCGGTGACGGTGATGCGCGGGAAGCTCACCTCCCCACCCCGCAGGCCCCCGGAGGCTTCGGCCACCACGTCCCCGCTCTCCACGCGCAGGTCGGCTCCCAACTGTGCCAGCGCCTGGAGGTGGAAGTCGATGGGGCGGGCACCAATGGCGCAGCCGCCCGGGAGAGCCACCCGAGCGCGGCGACGGCGGGCAAGGAGAGGTCCGAGGACCAGCACCGAGGCCCGCATCGTGCGCACCAGTTCGTATGGAGCGTGGTAGGCGTCACCGCTGCCGGCCACGACCGTGGTTGCCCCCTCGCTGTGGGCGCATGACTCCCCGAGGGTCTCGAGGACCCGTTCCATGGTCACTATGTCGCGAACCCTGGGGAGGCCCCGCAGGATCACCGGCGCCGACGCGAGCAGCGTGGCGGCGAGGCACGGCAAGGCGGCGTTCTTGGAGCCCGAGACCCCCACCTCCCCGTGCAGCCTGCGGCCGCCCTGAATGCGGAACTTCTCCATGGCCGCCGGAGTGTCACCTTCTCTTCTGACTGCGTCAAGTTTTTCTTGCCCGGCGGGTGGCTGCGCTCGCTCGCTTCCCTCGCGACGCCTCCGCTCGTGACCGGACGGGCGCGATCCGGGTCGGGGCCCCTCGGTGTCCGCATGAGGCTGCGTCACCGACACCCCGTCCCGGCCCGCGCGTCCGGTGCCCGCGAGCTCCGGCGAGATGGCTTCGCCACCCGCCGGGCGGGGTTTATCGTCACCCTCGCGGTGGCGGGGACCGTGCGCGGTCCACTTCGCGAGGCCGCCAAGGTGTCCACACAGGGTGAGGACAGGAAAGATTTGGCGCGGATGGGCAGCCAACCTCGAGTCCGGTGAACCGGCCGTTCCTCCAGAAGCGGAGGGATTCTCGCGTACGGCGCCTACAATCGTGGGGTGTCGACGGTGCGCGAGGTGCTGAACCGCCTGCGCTGGGACCCCCGCGGCGGGCCGGGGGTCGTGGTGCTCGCCGTGCGCGTGCGCGAGGGTGGCACGGAGAGCATCGAGGAGATCGAGTTTGCCTCGGTGGTTGAGATCCTGCCGGGCGGCGTCACGGTGGCGGACGGGACGTTCCTTCCCTACCATCGCGTCGTCGCCGTGCGGCGCGGCGGGGAGGTGCTGTGGCGGAGCAGCAGCGGATGAGCGAGCGGCGGCACGCGCTGGGGCGGCTCGAGGCCGCCCTGGGTCACCGCTTCGCCCGGCCGGAGGTGCTGGAGCAGGCGCTGCGGCACCGCTCTGCTGCGCACGAGCAGGGCGTCCCCTCCTTCGAGCGCCTCGAGTTTCTGGGCGACGCTGCCCTCTCTCACGCCGTTGCGGCGCTGCTCTTCACTCGCTGGCCGGACGCCAGCGAGGGTGAGCTTACCCGGGCGCGCGCGGCCCTGGTGCGGGAGGCCTCGCTGGCGGTGCTCGCCGGCCAACTCGGGCTGCCTGCAGCCCTTCAACTCGGGAGCGGGCTCAGGGAGGGGAGTGCGAGCCCGGCGGTGCTCGCCGATGCCCTGGAGGCGGTGTTGGGGGCGCTCCTGCTCGACGCGGGCTGGCGCTCGTTTCGCGCTGCGGTCAACCGCCTATTCTCACCGCTGGTAGCGACGCTCGACGCGGCTCAGCTGGCGCTGGAGGAACCGAAGTCCACGCTGCAGGAGCTGGCGCAGAAGCAGGGCCTGCCGCTCCCGGTCTACCGCGAGGTGGAGATCCGAGGCCCCGCGCACCACCGGGTCTACGTCTACGAGGCCGAGTTCGGCGGACGGGTACTGGCCCGCGGAGAAGGGCGCTCGAAGAAGGCGGCCCAGCAGGAGGCCGCCCGCCGCGCGTTGGAGAGGCTTGAAGGCATGGAGGCCTGAAGGCTTGAGGCTCTTCAGGCTCATGAATCACTTCACATCCCGTGACGTTTGCGCCGTCTGCCCGTAGTTGGTCTGTCTTGAATTCCTGCTCGCCCCTCAAGCCAGATGGGGGGTGAACGGCAAGCCTTCGTCAGCGCGCGGCGGGAACCTATGCCGGGCCCAGCCCGGGGATGCGCAGCTGGGCGAGCTCCTGCACGAGGCGGAGCTCGAGCGAACGGGTTGCGTACAGGCGCGAATGGGTGCCGTCCCAGTGGGTGCGGAAGTCCACCACCAACTGCTCGCACCACGTGAGGAACGGGGTTGGCTCGAAGAGCAGGTCACGCTGGGACGCCGAGATGTCGAGCACGATGTCGTGGTCGTGGGTGTACGGCGAGAACGTCGTTCCGAGGTTGATCCTGTTGAGCCACTCCAGGGGCACGGAGGCCAGGCTCGGGCGCTGCCCGAGGGTTCCGGCGGCGGTCTCGATGAACTGCTTGAGCGAGACGACCTCCCGCTGGGCGAGGTTGTACGCGCGGCCGAATGCGTTTGCGTTCATGAGGTTCGCGGCGATCGTCTCGGCCACGTCGTGGACCCACAGAAACCCCCAGGCGTTCAGGCCCCCGTCCGGGAGGATGAGCGGGCCCCCATCGAGCAGCCGCTCCAGGTAAGTCTGCGAGCGCTCGGTGTAGTCGCGTGGCCCGACCACCATGGGCAGGCGCAGCGCCGTGTAGGGGAACTGCTCGCCCTCCCACGCCTGGGCGAGTGCGAGCTCGCAGCGGCGCTTGTGGTAGGCATACGTCCAGGATGAGCTGGCGGCCTCGGTCTTCGGTGCGAGGCGTCCGGCAAAGTCCTCCTCCCTGAACGGGCACAGGAGTCGGTCACGGATGAGGTAGACGGAAGCGGTCGACACGTGGATGAAGTGCCCGATCCGCCCAGTGAGCTTCTCGATCGCGGCGCGGGTGTCCTCCTCGCGGAAGCCGATGACGTCCACCACAACGTCGAAATCACGACGCGCCATCGCACGCTGGATCGTCTGGGGGTCGGAGCGGTCGCCGATAACCCGACCCACCCTTGTGCCGAAGGGATCCGGGGTGCGGCCGCGGTTCAGGAGCGTGATGCGGTGGCCGTCCATGAGCAGGCGTTGCACCACCGCCAGGCCAATGAACCGGCTCCCCCCGATGACCAACACCTGCATGGTGTGATTCTACCTTTGCTCCGCCGCAATCCCTGCGGCTTTCTTGGCCGCCTTGCGCGCGGCGGTCAGGGCGGTGGCGAGCGCAGGGTCTGCGGACGAGGTCAGATCCTCCTGGGATTCGGCGGTGCTCGAGAGGTCTCCGGCCACGAGGCCGACCAGTCGGGTCAGGCGCGCGGCCGGATGGTTGGGAGGCGAAGAGGTCAGGGCTGCGAGAAGAACCTCGGGCATCCCGGCCGCGGTGCTCGCCGCCTGGCCCACCAGGGGCAGCAGGTGCTGGAGGGCGCAGCGTTGCATCGCCTGGGATGCCAGCGGGGAGCTCGCGAGTGCGGTGACGACCAGCTCCAGGAGCACCATTGGCAGGGCGGCGGCGGTGGCTGCGGTGTCCTCCTCGAGGCCCACAACCTCGGCGAGCTTGCGGGCCGCCGCGATGCGGGCGAGGGCAGCACGACGCAACGCCGGATCGTTGGCGCTCTTCTGCTCCCGGTGCCAGCGCGGGTTGTCGAGGATGAAGTGGGTGAAAGTCTTTGCGTCGTCACCCGCCATCGACCATGCCTCGGCCGCACCAGAGGCGCGGGGCTGACCCGGGGCGTCCAGCCCGTTGACCAAGCAGAGCAGGTTCCAGACAAGAGTCGGGGAGTCCTCGAGACGCGGCTGCTTGCCGGCCTTCAGCCGGCGCAGGATCCTCTCCGCGTCGGCAGGGCCCACGGGCAGCAACGGCGGGCCCTGGGCCACCCACCGGCGCAAGAGATCGCCGACGGCGAGAAAGGCTCGATGAGCCTCTGCCAAGGCGGTGGCCTCCAGCAGCTCGCCCTCGAGGTCCATCGTGATGTGCCAGAAAAGCGCTTCAAGGGTGCTCGGGTCCAGCGTCGTGTGCGGGACCTTGTGCGCCTGACCGCTGGCCGGCTTCGTGTCGACCCGGTAGGCGGCCTGCATGATCAGGTTCCGGCAGTCGAGGTCGAGGTCGACCTCGTTGCGGTCGGCGACCGGCCAGGTGGGATCGAAGGTGAAGATGACCTGTTCCTCGCGCAAGACGCGGCTTGCGAGGGTCGTGGCGAGGCTGCGGCCGGCCTCCGCGAGCTTGGCGGGAGGGATGCCGGCGTCGCGCTTGAGCACGGAGGTGAAGAGCTCGCCCTGCGTCTGCGAGACCACCAGCGCACGCATCAGCACCTCGCGCGGCGCGACGCCTTTACGGAGCAGCCACGAACCCAGGCGCTCGGAGGCCCGCGAGGATGCGACGAACGCGATCTTGCCGCGGTTCATGTCGAACGCCCGGGTCACATCGCCGGCGAAGAGCAGCAGGCGCCCGGTCGCGTGGGTGAGGTGGAGCCACTCGAGCAGGTCGCCCAGGTAGAGCCGGCCGAGCGTCCCGGAGAGCGTCAGCATCCAATCAAGTATGCCAGAAAGTGCCCGCTCCTGCTTGCTATACTCAGTTTTCTTGGGGGTTCGGAGGATCTGCGATGGACTCGAAGGAATATCAATCCTGGAGGGAGAAAGTCTATCGTCCGGACGCGCGGCAGGAGCGAAGCGTCTTCGTGACCTCCTCGGGTTTCCCGGTCGAACCGGTCTACGGACCCTGGGACGCCCCCGACGCCGGCGAGCGCCTGGGCATGCCAGGCGAGTACCCGTTCACCCGCGGCATCCACCCCTCGATGTACCGTGGCCGTCTGTGGACGATGCGCCAGTACGCGGGTTTCTCGACTGCCGAGGAGTCCAACGAGCGTTACCGATACCTGCTCGAGCAGGGGCAGACCGGGCTGTCGGTGGCGTTCGACCTCCCGACCCAGATCGGCTACGACTCCGATGACCCGATGGCCCAGGGCGAGGTCGGCAGAGTGGGTGTCGCGATCGACACCGTCGAGGACATGGAGACGCTGCTGGCGGGCATCCCGCTCGAAAAAGTCTCGGTGTCCATGACGATCAACGCCACCGCGTCGGTGCTGCTCGCCATGGTGCTCGCGGTCGCGCGGCGGCGGGGCGTGGACTGGGAGAAGCTGTCCGGGACGGTCCAGAACGACATCCTGAAGGAGTACATCGCCCGCGGCACCTACCGGTTCCCGCCGCGCCCAAGTCTGCGCCTGATCACCGACCTCGTCGCGTTCTGCACCGCTCGTGTGCCGAGGTGGAACACCATCTCCATCTCCGGCTACCACATCCGTGAGGCCGGCTCCACCGCGGTGCAGGAGGTGGCCTTTACGCTTGCCAACGCGCGTGAGTACGTGCGCGCGGCGGTCGACGCAGGGATCCCGATCGACGAGTTCGCGCCGCGCCTCTCGTTCTTTTTCAACGCCCACAGCAACTTTCTCGAAGAGGTGGCGAAGTTCCGAGCGGCGCGCCGGATGTGGGCACGCATGATGCGAGAGGAGTTCGGCGCCGCCGACCCCAGGTCATGGTTGCTGCGGTTCCACACGCAGACCGCGGGTTCCACACTCACCGCCCAGCAACCCGAGAACAACGTGGTGCGGGTGGCGATCCAGGCGATGGCGGCGGTGGCGGGCGGGACCCAGTCGCTGCACACCAACGCGATGGACGAGGCGCTCTCGCTGCCCAGCGAGGGCGCCGTGCGCGTGGCATTGCGGACGCAGCAGATCGTGGGGCACGAATCCGGGCTCGCCGACGTGGTGGATCCGCTGGGTGGCGCGTGGGTGGTGGAGGCGTGGACCGACCGCATCGAGCAGGAGGCCCGCGCCTACCTCGACACCATCCAGAAGATGGGCGGGGCGCTCGCCGCGATCGAGCGCGGGTTCCAGCAGCGCGAGATCCACGAGGCGGCGTACCGGACGCAGCGTGCCATCGAGTCGGGTGAACAGGTGGTCGTCGGGGTCAACCGTTTTCGCATCGACCGTGAGGAGCCGATGCGGTCTTTCAGGGTGGATGAGGCGGCGCAAAAGGCGCAGGTGGAGCGCCGGGAGGAGGTGCGGCGGCACCGCGACGGCGCCCGCGTCAAGCAGACGCTTGCCGCACTGGAGGCGGCGGCGTCTGGCAGAGAAAACCTGATGCCGCTGCTCGTGGATGCCGTGGAGGCCTCCGCCTCGCTGGGCGAGATCGCGGGCACGCTGGTGCGTGTTTTCGGTGAGCACAGGGAAGGGGTGGCGCTGTGAAGCAGACGGAACGGGCAGTCGGGCGGCCGCAAGAGGCTGATCGTCACGAAGAAGCGGGGCGCCATCCTGAGCCCATCCCCAAAATGGGCGAAGGATCCCGGCGCATCTGGACGGCGGTGGCCGCGCTGCTCGTGTTCGCCGCAAGCTGGGCGCCCGCCCAGCAGCGTGCGACGCTGACGGTGCTGTTCACCTCGGACATGCACGCCAACGTGTTGCCGTTCGATGACGTCCGGGAGAAGCCGACGAGCGGCTCTGTCGCCCAGGTTGCCACCCTGGTGGCGCGCGTGCGGGACGGGAACCCGAGCGTCGTCGTGCTGGACGGCGGCGATGCGATCCAGGGGACACCCCTGGGTTACTACGCCATCGCGGCCGCGGGTGCCACCGGTGTCGACCCGACGATCGCTGCAATGAACCTCGTCGGATACGACGCCGCCGTGCTGGGGAACCACGAGTTCAACTTCGGCCTGGACGTGCTCCGCCGCTCGCTCGAACAGTCCCGCTTCCGTTGGCTCGCCGCCAACGTCTCCGGCATCGGCGAGGCGCGGCTCCCGGTCGCGGCCGAGGTGGTGCTCAAGCGGGGGGCCGTGCGAGTAGGGGTGCTGGGGCTCACCAATCCAAACATTCCGCGGTGGGAGGTCCCCTCACACTGGGCCGGTCTCACGTTTGCCGACCCGGTCACCGTCGCCGCCGCGCGCATCCCCGAGTTGCGCAAGCGTGCCGACATCGTGATCGTCGTCCTCCATACGGGTTTCGAGCGGAACCTCGACACCGGTGCACCTGAAGGAAGCGAGGACGAGAACTACGCCTGGCGGCTGGCGCAGCTTGACGGCATCGACCTGTTGCTCACCGGGCACACACACCGCGACGTCCCGCCGCGCGCTCTGGGCAAGACCATAGTGGCCCAGCCGGGACGGTGGGCGGAATTCGTGACCCGCATAGACCTGGAGCTCGCCCGGAAGGACCGCGCGTGGCGGGTGACCGGGTGGCACGGGGAGAACATGAAGACCGGCGGCGAGACGCCGGACCCGCGGGTGGTGGCGGCGGTCGCGGGCGCCGAGGAGCGGGTGAAGGCCGAGTTCGCGCGCCCGATCGGTGCGCTGACGGCTCCGCTGAGGGTGACGAGCCTGCCGACAGCCGACGACCCGAGCATCGACATCATCCACACGGTGCAGCTCGAGGCGAGCGGGGCAGAGCTCTCGCTCGCTGCCCCGCTGCGAGGCGGCCAGGTCGAGTTCCCCGCCGGTCCGGTGACGCCGCGCCTGGCCTATGCCCTCTACCCGTACCCCAACACGCTTGTGGTCGTCCGCCTCACCGGGAGCCAGCTCAGGGATGTGCTCGAGCATGCGGTGCGAGGGTGGGTAGGGACGGAGTGCGGCAGAGCGGAGACCCGTCTGCTGCGCGATCCCACCCTGCCTCACTACAACTTCGACACCCTCGAGGGTGCGACCTACTTCGTGGATCCGACGGCCCCCGTCGGCAAGCGCGTGCGTGGTCTGCGGGTCGCGGGCAAACCCGTACAGGCCAACGACACCTTCGCGGTGGTGATCAACTCCTACCGGGCCGCGGGAGGTGGGGGATATCCGCACCTCTCGGTTGCGCCGCGCGTGGGCGAGATCGATCGGCCGA
The DNA here is from genome assembly GCA_022865555.1 of Thermoanaerobaculaceae bacterium. Taxonomy (GTDB): domain Bacteria; phylum Acidobacteriota; class Thermoanaerobaculia; order Thermoanaerobaculales; family Thermoanaerobaculaceae; genus RBG-13-68-16. The sequence goes on from JALHTD010000373.1 coordinate 8,752, forward strand.
TGGTAGACCTGCTGGTGGAGTACTTCACGCGCCACGAGAGGATCACGCCGGCCACCGACGAGAACTGGTCGTTCACTGTACCGCTGCGCGAACTCCCGGCACCGAGACCCGACACGGCCGTGCACTAGCGACGAGACCGCCTATTTCCGGCCGCACCGGCCCCTTCACCTGGAGGGACAGGATTGATACCATCTGCGGGTGAAGTCAGCCCGGGGGATTCTCAGCTTCGGTGCTCTCCCTCGCCGGCTCCGTGTAATTTTGCCGGCACTGCTGGTGACCTTTTCCGTCGGTCCGCGCAGCGTTTGGTGCCAGCAGGCCGAGACGCCCCCGACGCCCCCAGTTCAGGAGACACTTCCCACAACGCTGACCAGCAACATCATCGTGACGGCCCCCCGGATGGACGTGCCGGTGAAGGACACCCCTTCGGCCGTGACGGTCGTGGACGAGAAGACCTTGAAGAAGACCGAGTCGAGGACGATCGCCGCGGACGAAGCTCTCAAGCTGGTGCCGGGCGTCAAGGTGGACAATCAGGCAAACGGCGAGCGCGTGCACCTCTCGATCCGCGGGCAGGGCATCCTGACGGAGCGGGGGATCCGTGGGGTCAAGGTGCTGCTGGACGGTCTGCCGCTCGGCGACCCGACAGGCCTCACACCCGATCTCTTCGATGTGGACTGGGCCACCGTGGACCGGGTCGAGGTTTTTCGTGGACCCGCGTCTTCCCTGTACGGGGGCGGTGGTTCCGGTGGGATCATCAACATCACGACGCGCGACGGCGGGCCCACGCGTGCAACCGGAGACCTGTTCGCGAGCGGGGGATCGTTCGGCTTCTTCAAGGGGCTCGTCCAGGCAGGAGGGAGCACGGGCTCGTTGAACTACCGCGTTTCGGGGTCCTACACGCAGGGCGACGGCTACCGCGTCCACAGCGCCTTCGACGCGACCAACCTGTACGGCAAGTTCCGGTTCGACCCCGCACCGACCACGCGGCTCACGGTGATCGCGATCGGCACGGATTACTTCAACCAGAACGCGGAGGGGCTCAACATCGACCAGGTCGAGGAGGATCCGACGCTGCCCAACCCGGACGCGCTCACCTTCAACGAGTACCAGCGCACCCGGCGCGGCACGGTCGGCATCGCCGGCGTGACGCAGGTCGGCCGCACGGCGGACCTCACCTACAGCCTCTACTACCGGGACACGCGGTGGGAGGAGTCGGTGCCCTCCTCCGTTCAGCACCGCTCGTACGGTGCACCGGGGGCGTTCATCCAGTACACGACGCTCGCACGCACCGGCTCGCTCACCCACCACCTCTCCGTCGGGACGGACCTGGACTGGCAGAACATCGCGGACCAGCGGAGGCCGAACCTCGGTGGGGCGGTGGAAGGGCCGAACCTGCTCTCGGACCAGGACATCGCCCAGGCAGGGTACGCCGGCTATCTCATCGACAGGGTCGAACTCGGAGCAGCCTGGGGCGCCATGCTCTCCGTGCGCTACGACCAGATTCGCAACGAGCTCGACGACAACCTCAGGCTCGGCGAGACCGACCTCTCGGGCACCCGCAACTTCGACCAGACAACGGGCCGCGTGGGGGTGACCTGGAACCCCTCGAAGAACTTCGGCGCGTACGCGGCCTGGGGCCAGGGGTTTCTGCCGCCCACCACCGAGGAGCTCACCAACAATCCCGCGGACTTCGGCGGTCTGAACCAGGACCTCGTCCCCGCGACCTCACATGGAGGCGAGGTGGGCGTTCGTGGCAGCGCCGGCGGCACCTTCGCCTACGAGGTCGGGGCGTTTCACCTGACGACGGAGAACGACTTCGGGCGCTACAGGATCCAGGGCCGCCCGCTCGAGACCTTCTACCGGAACGCCGGCTCGAGCACCCGGTGGGGTGTCGAGACGCTGTTTGGCTGGAGGCCGTCCGATTTGGTCGTGGTGGAGCTCGCCTACACCTGGAACCGTTTCACGTACGACACGGTCACGACCATCACCGGGGAAACATACTCGGGTACCTGGCTGCCGAACTCGCCGGCGAATCTCGCGTACCTTGACGTGGAGCTGCGACCGGCGGCGCACTGGGTCATGGGCGCGAGCGCGGAGTACCAGAGCCGCTCGTACATCGACCCCTCGAACACGGTGTGGACCGACCCCTACACCCTGGTGAACCTGCGAGTCGGGTACCAGTGGCAGGGGACGAACCACCACGGTGAGGTCGTTGGAATCGTGCGCAACCTCTTCGACACGAAGTACATCGCGTTCACCGAACCGGACCCCGACGGGAACTCCTACCACCCCGGGCCGACGCGCGAGGCATTCCTCGGCGTGCGCGTCTGGCTCGACACTCTGTGAGCCGGTTAGGCACACGGGCCGACGAGCTCTGCTCACACGAAGTTTCCCGGCTGGTCACGGCCTCCAGGGACGGGCCTGGGCCGGGGGCTGCACGCCGGCGATGTGGGCGACGAACGACGCCACCTCGGTGAGCGAAGCGCTCTTCACGTGGCGGGCCGGGACGCCCGCCCCGCGCGCCAGCCACACCGCGGCGACCTCGGGGTGAGTGTTCAGGAAGCCGTGCTGGCCGGCGATGTCTGCAGGGGTGTGGAACGGCGCGCCGGGCGGGCCGATCTCGGAGGTGGCCATGATGCCCGGCCGCATGAAGACGACCAGGTCGCCGGCGTTTGGGTTGTCCATGCCTAGGGGTGCCAGGTCCTCGCGGCGGGACATCGCTTCGACCAGGTCCTGGCCGTCCACCTGGGCATTGGCGAGGGCGACGGCAGCCGCGCGCACCACGGCCTCCCTCTCGGCGGGCTCGACCACGCCGGATGGCTCGCGGCCCTTGAGGTTGACGTAGAGATGGGCGCAGCCGCTCGACCCGAACGCGACGATCTTGGAGTTCGCCTTCACGCGCCAGCCCCTCTCACCCTCCTCCGCCGCCGCGAGGCCGGCGTGCTGAAGCAGCTGGTTGAGGTGCACGGTCTCCCACACCGGGGCCATGCCGTGGTCCGAGACCACCACCAGCGCGTCGCGTGAGAGATCGAGGGACCGGGCAAGCTCGCCTACGGCGCGGTCGGCGATCTGGAACGCCTGGGTGACCGCCCCCCGGGCGGTGGCGGCGAACGCCTCGGAGTAGGCCTTTTGCCGCAAGTCGGTGACCAGCAGGACGTGCTCCACCTCGTCCACCACCGGCTGGTACAGCATGAGCAGGTCGAACGTCTCGCTGGCGAAGGCGGTCCGCGCGCAGGCGTTGAAGAACTCGGAGAAGCGCCGAGTCTGCTCCATGAAGTCGGCGAGCTGCAGGCCGTCCTGGCCGGACAGCGCACGCTCGAGAGCCCGGTCATCGCCGGGCCCGGGCCAGAACCCTGCGCTCTCGTCCAGGCGCTCCCGGAACAGCCTTGGGTATGCCTCGGTCGAGAAGAAGGCGCCACGGTAGAGCTTCACCAGCGAGAGGTCGGGCGACAGCGTCTGCAGGAGGCACCAGGAGCCCACGGTTCGGGTGCCGCCATCGGGGTGCGGGGCGCGCACGCGCAGCGGGAACCACTCGCCGGCGCGGACGCGGGCCAGGATGCCGTTGGCGAGGTTGGCGTCGTTGTCCACCACCAGCGTGTCGAAGTTGGCGACCCGGTCGTCGCTGGCGTCGAGCGCGGTGAGCGTGAAGGTTGCGATGGTCGGACCGGCCGCGCCTGCGAGCTTGACCGGGATCGTGGCAACCCGAGGCGGCGAGTAACTCGCCCACCCGGCCGGCACGGTCGTGGCCACGAACTGGCTCGCGGCGAGGGTCACGATAGCCGCCCGGGCGCTGGGCGTGTTCACGTAGAGCATCCCGAAGTCCGCCGTGCGCGAGGGGGAGGTGGCGTCGCAGGCGGGGAAGGTCAGCACCCCAACGCGCCTGCCCTGACGGCGGAACGTCTGCCAGAGCGGCTCCGCACCCAACGGGGCGTCGAAGCCGGAGACGCCCTGCACGATCGGGGTCCCCGGCAGGTGGAACCTGTTTGCGACGATGCCCGTCACCGCCGGGAACGCCCCGGTCGCCATCGAGGCGTGGCTCACCGAGGTGAGGGCGGGGTTGACCGGGATCGCGCTGTCGACCACGTAGCCGTTGGCCTCGAATGCGCTCAGCCCCTCCGGGTCGGTGTAGACGCCCTGGCGGAGGTTCTCCCTGTGGCGAGTGGCGGCAAGACCGTCCAGCGAGGCCAGCACGACCCGCCCGGGTTTCCCAGGGGATTGCTGACCGGGCCTCGGCTGCGAGGTGTCGGTGGCCGCGCATGCGTGCGCCATGACGGCCACAGCGGTGAGAAGGGTGAGCTTCTTCACGGCGGGAGTGTAGCGGAGACCGTGGGCCGGTGTGACCTTCACCGGGTCTTCACAGCCCGGAAGGAGAATCCGCGACGGCGGGATGCCCCGCCTCGGGGAGGACACCATGAAGCACTGTCGTTTCATTGTCCCTATCCTGGGAGCCCTGCTCGTGGCAACGGCCATGGGCGCACAGGTGGTCGAGGTCGACCTCGTGATCCCCGCCTATCAGCGCGGGCCGGCAGTGGTCGGCAACCTCAACGCGGTCGGGTCCGACACCATGAACAACCTCATGACCTACTGGGGAGAGGCTTTTGCCAAGATGTACCCCACCGTCCGCATCCAGGTCGAAGGGAAGGGCTCTTCCACGGCACCTCCGGCTCTGATCGCCGGTACCGCACAGGTAGGGCCCATGTCGCGCGACATGAAGCCGGAGGAGGTAGACGCCATCGAGAAGAAGTACGGCTTCAAGCCGACCCAGGTGCGGACCGCTCTCGACACTATCGGCATCTTCGTGAACAAGGACAATCCGATCGCCTCGCTCTCCATGCCCGAGTTGGACGCCATCTTCTCCAGGACCCGCAAGGGCGGCTACCCCAACGACCTCACGACCTGGGGTCAGCTGGGGCTGAAGGGCACATGGGCCAACAAACCCATCTCGATCTTCGGCCGCAACTCGGCCTCCGGCACCTACGGATTCTTCAAGGAGCACGCGCTCTACAAGGGCGACTACAAGGACACTGTCAAGGAGCAGCCCGGTTCGGCCTCGGTGGTGCAGGGCGTGAGCGAGGACCCGTACGCCATCGGCTACTCGGGGATCGGCTACCGCACGTCGGGGGTGCGAGCGCTTCCTGTCGCGCCCAAGGTGGGGGCGCCCCCGGTCGAAGCGAACTACGCCAACGCGCTGTCCAAGAAGTACCCCCTTTCGCGCTACCTCTTCATCTACGTCGTGCGCGACCCGCGCCGCCCGATGGACCCGCTCACCAAGGAGTTCCTCAAGTTCGTGCTGTCGCGTGAGGGCCAGGAGATCGTCGTGAAGGACGGCTTCCTGCCTCTGTCGGCCTCGGTGGTGCAGGAGGAGCTGGCGAAGCTCAATTGATCGGACTATGACCGAGGTGACCCGGAACGGCGAGGGCCGTTCGGGGTTATGCTTCTCGGCCGGGAGCTCGGAGTTGGAGAAGGTGTGAGCCCGCTCGCCACGTCCCGCCTGCGGCACAGCCGTGCTGTGGACCGCACCGTCGCCGCCCTGATCACGGTGGGCGGCTCGGCGGTTCTTCTGGCGGTGGCGTTCCTGATGGTCTTCCTTGTGGCCCAGTGCCTCCCCCTGTTCAGGACCGGCTCGTTGCAACCTGCACCCGCTGTGAGCGATGGGCCGGAACCCACCGCCGCCCTGGAGGACGAGTACCGGGAAAACGTCGTGATGCTCGGCCGCGACGGTACGGCGCACCTCGTGCCGCGGTCGGGCACTTCCACCTCTCTGGCTCTCGCAGGCGTCCGTCCCCCGGTCCGGCAGGCGCGCAAGGATGAAGCCGGCTCGCTGCTGGCGCTCGAGGATGGGGCAGGCACGCTGCAGGCGTGGGCGTTCGGAACCAAGGTCCGCTGGCAGGGGGACAGGCGAATCATCGAGCCGGCGCTGCAGCGGGTGTTGGCCGTTCCGTTTCCTGGAGGTGGCCACATCCTCGCGGTTGCGGGGGATCGTGAGAACCCGCACGTGATGGTTGGAACCGAGGGTGGTGCGACGGTGCTTTCGGGTTCGGGTGACGCAGCCTCGGCGGTGCGGCTGGAGCTGGGCGCAGCGCCAGAGGTGGGCGCCCTGTCGCGCGACGGCAGCGAAGCGTGGCTCGCCTCCCGGCGCGAGCTTGCATGGTTCTCGCTGGCTGGAGCAGGCGAGGGCCCACTGGCGGCTCAGGCGACTGTGCCCCTGTCTGCGGCGGCGACCGCCGCAGTCCTCGTGCTTGGGGACGTCACCTGCCTGCTGGGTGACGAGAGCGGCAGGGTCAGCGCCTGGCAGGTGGTGACCGGCACCGTTGCCGGCAGCCGGGTGCTGGACCTGGCAGGCACCTTTCGAGGTACGGGGGCAGTCCGCAGTCTTGCCGTCTCCCAGCGCGACAAGACTTTCGCCGTCGTCCGCCCCGGTGGCGCGGAGCTCGCCTACCTCACCGGGCGTCGCATCCAGATGGCCGTCCCTAGCTTCCCAAAGGGTGTGACGCTGTTCGGCGTCTCACCACGTGGTGACGGCCTGTTCGCGGTTTCCTCCGCAGGGGCGGTGCATCGATGGGGCCTCGACCTGGCCTACCCCGAGGTCTCTGCCGCGACGCTTTTCCTGCCGGTTCGCTACGAAGGCTTCACCCAAC
>JALHTD010000374.1 GCA_022865555.1 Thermoanaerobaculaceae bacterium
CTCCCTCCCCCACACGCGTCGCACGGACGGCGCCAGCTTCGTGACGCGCGACGGCGGCCGACACGTTGTGTACTGGTTCGACGAGGCGCTGCCGCCGGCGGTCCCGCACGCCTACCAGGTGCGGCGTGACGAGTTCGACCAGGCCCTGCTCGATCACGCGCGTGCCCGGGGCGCCGAGGTGCTTCAGGGGTGGCGCGCCACCACGCCGAAGTGGGAAGGCCACCGCCTCGTGGGCCTCGTTGTGCGCGACCCCGAGGGTAACGAGCACCTGCTGCGCAGCCGGGCGTTCCTCGACGCCAGCGGGCAGTCGTCGTTCCTGGCCTCCCGCATGGGCTGGCGCTTCCCGTACCAGAGGCATCGGAAGGCGGCGGCGGTCTCCCACTTTCGTGGCGTCTGGCTGCCCGAGGGCCGCGAGGCCGGCAACATCACCATCGCCCTCACGGAGGGCGGCTGGTTCTGGCTGATCCCGTTCGCCGACGACACCGTCTCGGTCGGTGCGGTGTTCGATACGGAGAGGTGGCGCGCGCACGGCGGCGTCCCCGAGGACCTGTTCGCCGCCGCGGTGGAGGCGACCCCGGAGGTGGCGAGGCGCCTCGCCGGAGCCGAGCGCGTGATCCCGTTCAGCGCGAGCCAGAACTTCTCGTACCGCGTCATGCACATCGGCGGGGACGGGTTCTGCATGATCGGCGACTCGGCCGGCTTCCTGGACCCGATCTTTTCGACCGGGCTCTTCATCGCGACCACGACCGGCGCCTCCGCGGCGCAGGACGTGATCGAGGCCCTTGCGCGCCACAACCGCGTCGAGGCAAGCGACTTCGGTCCGACGATCGCGCTCACCAGGACGCTGCACCGCATCTTCTTCTCGCTCATAAGGGCCTTCTACGACCCTCACTTCCTCGCGTTCTTCTTCAGCCCGAGCGACTCGCTGCACCTCCGTGCGGCGGTGACCTCCCTCCTGGCGGCAGACGTGGTGCGCCCCGGCACGTGGCAGCGCACCTCCCGCTACCGCGCGCTGCTCGGCCTCGCCCGCCTGCAGCGGTTGGGATCCCGCTGGGGGCGTCACCTGGTCCCGCCGCTCGAGTCCACACCCGCTGGGACGGTGCGCTGAGATGAGCGCCACCAACGCCGAAACCGTGCCCCCCATCGAGACCCGTGCCGAGCGGCCGCTGCTGCGCTGGCTTCTGGGTTGGGCGCTGCCGCACCGCGGCCGGATCGCTCTCGCGACCGTGTTCGTGCTGGCGGGCTCGGTGCTTCAGGTCGCGGGGCCGCTGCTGACGGCGGCGGCGATTGACCTGTACCTGAAGCCGGAGGCAAGCACGGGCTCTCAGAAAGTGCTGCACCTCCTCCAGGCGCTTCACCTGCCGAGCACCGGAGGGGCGGGCCTCGCGACCCTCACCGCGCTCTACCTGCTGACCCTGCTCGCCTCCGCCGGGCTCCTCTCGATGCAGGCGCGCACGATGCTGATGACCGGCCAGCTCGTGATGCGCGACCTGCGCGATGCCCTGTTCGCGCACCTCCAGCGCCTCGAGGTCGCGTGGTTCTCTCGCACCCCGACCGGCCGGGTCATCACGCGGCTCACCAGCGACGTCGAGGCGCTCAACGAGCTGTTTACATCCGGCCTTGTGGAAATCCTGTCCGACGTGGTGGTGCTCGGCGGGATCGCGGGCATTCTCTTCGCCCTCGACTGGCGGCTCGCGCTGGTCGCGTTCGCGACGCTCCCGTTCATGATCGTGCTCTCGACGTGGTTCAGGAAGAGGGCGCGCACGATCTACCGCGAGGTGCGCACCCGAGTGGCGGCGATCAACACCCACCTGCAGGAGCATCTCGCCGGCATGTCGGTGGTGCAGCTCGCGCGCGCCGAGGTGCGGACCTCAGGCAAGTTTCGCGAGCTGGACGCCGCCCACCGCGACGTCAACATTCGCGGGGTTTTTTACTACGCGGTGTTCTACCCGTGCGTCGAGTTCCTGATCTCGGGCGGGATGGCGATGGTGCTCGTGGCCGGAGGGATCTGGACCCAGGGCGGCACCCTCTCCCTCGGCGTGCTCGTCGCGTTCCTGCAGTACGTTCAGCGCTTCTTCCGCCCGATCGCCGACCTCGCCGAGAACTACAACATCCTGCAGGCCTCCTTCGCGGCAGCCGAGCGTCTCCAGGGGCTGCTCGCCACCGTGCCCCAGATTCTGCAGCCGGTAGACCCGGCCGCGTCACCCCCGCGAGGCGCCACCTTCGCGTTCGAGGGCGTCTCCTTCGCCTACGAGGAGGAGCGCTGGGCGGTGCGCGAGCTGTCGTTCGCGGCGCGGCCCGGCGAGCGCCTCGCAGTCGTCGGCCACACCGGCGCCGGCAAGAGCACGCTCGTGAACCTGCTGCTCCGCTTCCACGACCCGCAGCGCGGTGCGGTTGTCGTCGACGGAATGGACATCCGCCACTGGGACCTCTCGCTGCTGCGCCGACGTTTCGCGGTCGTGCTTCAGGAGATCGACTGCTTCGCCGGCACCCTGCGCGAAAACGTTTCCCTCGGGCGCCCGGGGATCGACGACGCGCGCATCCGCTGGGCGCTGGAGCAGGTCGGGGCGGGTCCCGTGCTCTCTCGCCTGCCGCAGGGCCTCGACATGGTCCTTGGCGAGCGTGGCACCGGGCTTTCGGTCGGCGAGCGGCAGCTCGTGTCCTTCGCGCGCGCGCTGGTCGGTGACCCCGAGTTCCTGCTGCTGGACGAGGCAACCGCCTCGGTGGACCCCCTGACCGAGGCGATCATCCAGAAGGCGCTGGAGCGCCTCCTGCAGGGCCGCACCGCGCTGATCATCGCCCACCGTCTGGCCACCGTTGTCGGGTGCGACCGGGTGCTGGTTTTGCACCTCGGCCGCCTGGTCGAGGAGGGGCGCCACGAGGAGCTGCTCGCCCGGGGCGGACTGTACAAGGCCCTTTACGACCTTCAACTGCTCCGGCCGCCCGAAGACCGCGAGCGGGTAGCCGGCCTGCCGTGAGCCCAGCCGGTCGGTCGCGCCCACCAGTCTGAGCGAAGGTCAGCCGCCGTGCGGTTGTGGCGCCACGCAAACCTGGATCTCGTCACCCGCCAGGCGCACCGGGAAGGTCGCGATCGGCTCGGTGGCGGGAGGCGCGAGTACCTGACCCGTGCGCAGATCGAACTCGGTGCTGTGGAGCGGGCACTCGATCGTGCACCGCACCCGATCCAGGCTGCCCTCGTGGAGCAGCGCGTGCGCGTGCGTGCAGACGTCGGTCACGGCAAAGTAGCTGCCGCCACAGTTGAAGACGCCCACCGTCACGTCGTTGACGTCGAAGGCCCGGCCCTCGCCGTCCGGGATTTCCCCCACCCGCGCCACCGTCACGAACTCCACTCACCCACCCCCCACGACCAAAACGCTCATCCATGCAACACATTCCGCCGAAGGGGTTTGGCTCGGGCCGCAACGTCCAAGAAAGAGCGGTACAATCCGTCTCAAGAGAAGCCAATGTCCCTGACAACGGGTTCTCGCCTGGGCCCCTACGGGGGTGAGCCGCTTTATGGGCGTGAGCGGAGCGGGAGCCCGCAGGCAAAATCCCGAGCCCTTCGGCTTCGCTCAGGGCAGGCTCCGCGAGGGATCCCATGCTGAACCCCGGCGCGCGTCTCGGCCCCTACGAGGTCGTCGCGCTGATCGGTGCAGGGGGAATGGGCGAAGTCTACCGCGCGCGCGACACGCGGCTCGGCCGCGATGTCGCGATCAAGGTGCTGCCGACCGAGTTCGCCGCCGACCCCGATCGGCTGCACCGTTTCGAGCAGGAGGCGAAGGCGGTCGCCGCGCTCAACCACCCCAACATCCTTGCCTTGTTCGACGTGGGCACGCACGAGCGATCGCCGTTCATCGTCTCGGAACTCCTGGAGGGAGAAACCCTGCGTGACCGGTTGCGCTCGGGCGCTCTGCCGGTTCGCAAGGCAGTCGAAACCGCCGTCCAGATCGCCCATGGGTTGGCTGCCGCTCATTCGAAGGGGTTTGTCCACCGCGACCTCAAGCCGGAGAACGTGTTCGCCACGCGCGACGGGGTGGTAAAGATCCTCGACTTCGGGATCGCGAAGCTGACCCGGAGGCGGGAGGGCGTGGAGGGGGCCGCGGCGACGACGATTGCTGGCGGCACCGACCCGGGCACGGTGTTGGGTACGGTCGGCTATATGTCCCCTGAGCAGGCGCAGGGGCTGGTCGCGGACTTTCCGTCCGACCAGTTCTCGTTCGGCGCGATCCTCTACGAAATGTTGACCGGCACGCGCGCGTTCGCGAGAGACAGTGCGGTGGACACGCTTTCCGCGATCATTCACGACGAGCCGGTGCCGATCGTGTCGCTCGCGCCCAGCGTCCCACCGCCGGCCAGCTGGATCGTCGAGCGCTGCCTGGCCAAGGATCCCGAGGAGCGCTACGGGTCTACCCGCGACCTCGCCCGCGACCTCCAGCGCGTGCGGGACCAGTGGTCACAACCTGCGGCGGCGGCTGCCGCAAGGCCCGCGCCTGCTCGCCGGGTGATCCTGTGGACGCTAGCGGCGTTGGGGAGCACCTCGCTGATCGCTGCCGTTGTCGGGCTACTGGCCGGGTTGCGCCTCGCCGAGAAGCCTCTCCCGACCTTCCAGCGGCTGACGTTCCGTCGTGGGACGATCTCCAACGCGCGCTTCACCCCCGAGGGTGCGTCGGTCATCTACAGCGCCGCGTGGGACGGAAGGCCTTTCCGCCTCTACTCCACGCGCCCCGAGAGCCCCGAGTCGGCCGAACTGCCGCTTCCCGAGGCCCGACTGCGGTCCGTCTCCTCCAGAGGCGAACTCGCGATCGGCGTGGGAGTGGACTACAGCACGCTTGCCCTCGTGTCGCTCACAGGCGGTTCGCCGCGCGAGGTCGTCAAATCC
>JALHTD010000375.1 GCA_022865555.1 Thermoanaerobaculaceae bacterium
ATCTCTACATGGATGTCGATCACGCGCGGATCTGCGACGTGCTCGAACGCGAGCTGGATCAGCTCGATCGCTTCGCCGCCGCGGTCGCGCGCGCCAGTGGATGAGATCGTCGTCGTTCAGGAAAGGACCGTCGTCCTAGACGCGGATGTGATTGCCTCCACGGATAGTCCGTTTAAGCGGGCATTCTACGTCCGGGAAGGGATGTTGAACGAAGCCGCTGACGCGGCAGGGGAGGAGTGCGAAGGGCCCGCGTTCTGACGCCGCGCAAAGGGGTTGCGGGGCGGGGTTCCCGAGCGGGAAGGCCCGCGTCCGACGCGCGTCCAAAATGACCTCCGGTGCGCACTGCCGCGCGCCGTTCGGCCGTGCCCCCCACGGCCTGGGAGGTCGACATGACGGCCCTTCGCCAGCAGATGATCGATGACCTCGTGCTCCGAGGGCTCTGCGCCAACACCCAGGAGGCCTACCTCCGCGTCGTCACCCGGCTCGCCGCCTTCTACGGGCGTTCTCCCGATCGCATCTCCGAGCGGGAGATCCAGACGTACCTGCTCCACCTTTACCGCGAGAAGGGGTTCAGTCACAGCACCTGCAACGTGGCCGTGGCCGGGCTCCGCTTCTTCTATCACGTGACCTTGCGACGCCGGAGCACGAGCTTCGTCATCCCGGCCGCACGCGAGCCGAGTAAGCTGCCGGAGATTCTCACCCGCGAAGAGCTCACACGGCTGTTCTCCCGCACGGCGCGTCTCAAGCACCGGGCCCTGCTGCTCACCACCTACGCGGCGGGTCTGCGCGTCAGCGAGGTCGTCGCGCTTCAGGGGAGCGACATCGACGCCGAGCGCGGCGTGCTTCGCGTGCGGCAGGGCAAGGGAGCTCGCGACCGCATGACCCTCCTGTCGCCGCGTCTGCTCGAGGCGCTCCGCACGTACTGGCGCCACGAGCGGCCCGCGCCGCCGTGGCTGTTCCCGTCCCGGGATCGGCGAGGGCATTTGTGCGCTGGAGCTGCGAAGCATCTCTATGCCAAGGCCAAGCAGCGGGCGGGAATCGAGAAGACGGGCGGGCTGCACGCCCTTCGTCACACCTTTGCGACGCACCTGCTCGAAGCCGGCGTCGACCTCTATACGCTGCAGCGTCTGCTCGGCCACAAGAGCCTGCGCTCGACGGCGCACTACCTGCACGTCCTGCGGCCGGCGGCCGGAGCCGCGCGGATCGTGCCCGAGCCCCTGGACTTCCTGCCGCGCTGACCGGCCGTGTGCACCCCGTCGGAGTCCAAGGCTCCGGCAGGGCCCGAGGCCGCCCCCGACCTCGGAGAGATCCTCCGGCGGCATGCAGCCGACTTCTGCGCCTCCCACGAGGTCTCTCCGCTCCAACACCGGGTCCTGCGCGCCCTCGCGTCCTGCCGCACCGCCGCCCTCGGCGGCCACCTCGAGCAGTGCGACCACTGCGGCCACCGGCGCGCGGTCTACCACTCCTGTCGCAACCGCCACTGCCCAAAGTGCCAGCTCCTCGCCCAGGCGGATTGGCTCGAAGCCCGGCGCGCCGACCTGCTCCCCATCCCCTACTTCCACGTCGTGTTCACGCTGCCCCAGGAGCTGCGGCGACTGGCCCTGGCACGACCCCGCCTCGTCTATGACCTCCTCTTCCGCGCAGCGAGCCAGACGCTTCAGACGTTTGCTCGTGACCCGAAGCACCTCGGCGGAGAACTCGGCCTCACCGCCATCCTCCACACCTGGGGCCAGACCCTCTCGCTCCATCCCCATCTGCACTGTGTGGTGACGGGAGGAGCGCTTGCCCAGGGCGGCTCGCGCTGGATCGCGACGCGTCACCCGCACTTCCTCTTCCCCGTGCGCGCGCTCG
>JALHTD010000376.1 GCA_022865555.1 Thermoanaerobaculaceae bacterium
CTGCTTCGCGGCACTGTGGAGGAGGCCCTGCTCTCGCTCGCGGGTTGAGGTGCGCCACAAGAAGCGGAAAGAGAGTGGCGCGGGCGCCCTCGCCCGCCGGCCTGGCCGGCGCGGAAGCGCACCCGCGTGGTGTTCGGCTACTCGCGCCCTGGGGCGTGGGGCACAGCCTCAGCGCGCCGAAACCTCGAGTAGCTCGGTGAGGTATCGCTTCCAGAGAACAGCGAGGGTATGCGTGCCGTGCCCCCGCGTCGTCTCGGAGAACGGCAGCACCACGGCGAGTCCGCGGGGAACCCGCCTGATCTCACGCTCGAGGATCCCGAGTTCGGGCGGGTTGATGAGGTCGTCGGCAGAGTTGACCGCCAGAAGAGGAGCCTCGATCTTTCCGAGCCCGGGGCCCGGATCATAGTCGCGGGAGGCCTCGAGCGCGTAGAGGACGTCGTTGGCGTCGAGAGTCTTCACCTCGCGCGCGACGAACGCGTCGAGCACCTCGTCGCTCCGCACGAGCGTCGGCATCTCCCGCTGCCGCACGACCGGATTGCTGCCCATGAAGAAGAGCGCCTCCGCGGCGGTGCGAAGGCTCGGCGGCTGGGTTGAGTACTCCCCGCCCTTCCACTCCGGGTCGCTCCGGATTGCATCGATGATCACCCTGCGCCAGACCCGGTTGCGGCCCGAGATCTGGGTCGGGAGGCACGCGAGCGGCATGAGCGCGTCCATGAATCCCGGGTGCAGCTCGCCCCAAAGCCACGTGCACATTCCGCCCATCGAGGTACCGATCACGAGGCGCAGGTGGTCGACGCCCAACGCCTCGGTGAGGAGCCGGTACTGCGCCTCGACCATGTCCCGGTAGCCGTACCGCGGAAAACGCGCGTGGAGGCCGTCGGACGGCTTGCTCGACTGTCCGTGGCCGATCCCGTCGGGCAGGACGATGAAAAATCGCGTTGCATCCAGCGGCTGGCCGGGCTCGAACAGCTCGCCCGCGAACTCCTGCCGCACGAACTGCGCACCGCTGCCGGTGGTCCCGTGCAGTACGAGCACTGCGTTGCGCGCCGTACCCTGCGCATCACATTCAAGCGTTCCAAACGTGCGGTAGTGCACGCGGAGCTCCGGCAGCGTCTCGCCGGAGGCGAACCGGAAGTCCTTCAAGCTTACGTTGCCCTCCGCGAGCGGGGGCAACGCGGATGCCGAGAGCCCGGCGATCACGACCAGAAGACCCGAAACTGCAACCATTCTCATGTCTCGCGTCGTCATCACATCACCGTCCAAAACCGCCCTATCCGCGGGGTGTTCCCCGCCTCAAGCCCGAGGGCCCGCGTGCTTCCCCTGCACGCCGCGCCATGCGCCCCTCCTCATGACCGCCAGGTGTAGCGAAGCTTGATTACCGCCTGGTCGCTGACCGGCGTCATCGTCCACCAGTTCTCCGAGCCGTCGGGGTGTTCCCAGTTGTGGTTCCACACGACGTAGAGGTCGGTGCCGGGCTGGATCGTCCACCGCAGCCGCGCGTTCACGCCCAGGTTGTCGGAGTCGTTGTCGTACTGGGCGTAGTACGAGAGGATGAGGTCCGGGGTGAAGGCATACACCACCTTGAGCTGGAACAGACGCTCGATGAAGTGCCCCTGAGGCAGGTAGCCGAAAATGTTCTCCATCGAGAACCCGAGTTGCAGGTGGCCCTCCGGTGTGGTGTAGGAGACCGACTGCTCCCACTCGGTCATCCGCCCCGAATAGAACGTGCCGAAGAACACATCGGTCTTGATCTGCCACGGGCGGTGCCCCGAGCTCTCGACCTCGATTCCGTACCGGTCGAAGCGGTACGAGCCCGGCGGAATGACCACGCCCTCGGAGATCTCGAAAGGCGCGGTCAGGAACTCGTACTCCGGCTGCCAGACCAGCTCGATGCGGTCGCCCCACTTCGTGTCAACGGTGAACGGGGACGTGTAGACGCTCCAGGACTGTGTCGTGCCGTCGAGACCCGTGACCACGGAAGGGTTGATCCCGAAGAAGAGCTGCCGCACCCAGCTCGCCCACCAGCCCTGCTGCGGCCGCGGTTGGTAAAAGACCGCACCCTGGTACCAGCGCGTCCCCGGGCGCGGCAGGAACCCGAGGGCCGGGTCGAGGGCGTCGCCGAACTCCTTGAAGGTCAACATCACGTCCCAGAGGTCGTTCGGGTAGTCGATCTTGAACCCGTAGCCCGTGCGCTTGCCCGCCGGAATGTCCCCGCCGGAGCCCGCGGCCCAGGCACCCACGGTGAAGTTCTTGTCGCCGTGGAACGTGGACGTGCGCCAGATGGCGTCCACCCCGACGAGAGAGTTGGAGCTCACCCCGTCGGGGTTCCCGTCGGTGGCGATTGTGCCGAGGCGCAGGTGCTCGTCCACGTCGTAGGTGACGCGGCCGGCAAAGAGGTTGCTGCCGGGCGCCTGCGGGATGTCCTTGGTCTGCACGTCGAGCACGCCGATGCCCCACCGGCCCTGGCGGCCGATCAGCTTGACGCCTCCCAGGAGCGGCACCTGCTCGCCCTGGTAGAGCCCGACCTGGCGCGAGAAAAACGGGATGAACTCCTCGGCGATCCCGATGCCGAATGCGAACTGGTTTGCCCCATCGGTGAAGAACTGCCGCTTCTCCGGGTAGAAAAGCGGGAAGCGCGTGAGGTTGATCTGCCGGGTGTCCACCTCGGTTTCCGCGAAGTCGGTATTGAGGGTCAACACTCCCGCCAGCGCGGGGCCCAGGTTGTAGCTGACATCGAGGCCGGCTTTCAGCTGGTCCTCGGTGTCAGGTACCGTGAAGTCGCGCGCGGCCTCCACGAGACCGTAGGGCGAGATCGAGAGGCCGTGGCCCTGCCGCAGGTCCCCCACTCCGGCGAGCTCCGCGTCGCGCCGGAAGTCGGCAAGCCGCGCGTCGAGGCTGATCCCGGCCAAGCGCAGGATCACTCGATCGCGCGGGACGCTGCGCTCGATGTTGAAGCCCCAGAACGCCTGCCCCGTCGGGAAGCGCAGCGTGCGCGCGGGCATGGCGATCTCCGCGGTCCAGCCCTGAGGCCCGGTGCTGGCCCGCGCGTCCCAGATGCCGTCCCAGTCAAGCGAGATGTTCTCGGGGTCGTTGATCAGCCCGTCCTGGCGGGCGCCCGCCGCGTTGACGCGGAAGTAGTAGCCGGTGACCCGGTCGCCAAAGGTGTCGAGCACGAGCGCCACGGTGTCGTCGCCGTCCATGTCCCCGTCACGCTGCATGGTGTGGACCGCAATCTTCGGGGGATCGGGGTCGAAGCAGGTGACGCCCAGGTAGAGGGTGTCGCCGTCCACCAGGATGCGCACCTCCGTGCGAAACGGCGTCGGTGCTCCCGGGTGGGGCGACTGCTGGGTCAGGTTCGAAATCACGCCGGCCTGCTGCCACGCCGGCTCGTCGAGCATGCCGTCAACTTGGATCGGCGAGGTGGCCTTCCCCGCCACGATCCGCACGGGCCCGTTGGGCTGGGCGCCCTGCGCGTGTGCCGCGAACGCCAGCGCACAAAAAAAGGGCGCTGCCCGGCAGCATCCTCTCATCACACGCATTATACGCAACGACTCTTTCGCTTGACCGGCGCTCGCGGGTTCCGGGGAGTGGATGGGTTCCAGGTCTCTCCCCTTGCCCTGTCCCCCTAGCCTCTCCCCTCGGTCTTTCTCTCTCTCCGTTTCACCACGAGCTCGATGCCGGCCTCCGAGAAGCGGCGGGCGACCACGGTCTCCTCCTGGAGCGCGCGCTGCAGCTCCTCGCCGCCGGCCGCCGAAAAGCTGAGCACCTCGATCCCGGGCTCGCTCAACACGGCCGAGCGAAGCTTGGAGCGCAGCCCGTCCAGGCCCTGGCCCGTGAGGGCCGAGATCGCCACGACCGTGCGGTCCGGGGGCGCCGGCGGCGGCCCGTCCTCGATGCGGTCGATCTTGTTGAGCGCGATCACGCAGCTCTTCGGATCCACGCCGAGCGATTCCAGCACTTCCTCGCCCACCTTCAGGTGGTCGCTCCAGTCCGGGTGCGAGGCGTCCACCAGGTGCACGACCACCTGCGCCAGAGCGGCCTCGGCCAGCGTCGCCCGAAACGAGGCCACCAGGTGGTGGGGCAGCTTGCGGATGAAACCCACCGTGTCGGCCACCGTGACCACGAGGCCGTCGCCGATCTCGGCGCGGCGGGTCCGCGGGTCGAGTGTCGCGAAGAGCCGGTCCTCCACGAGGGTTTGCGTCCCGGTGAGGCGCTCGAAGAGCGTGCTCTTGCCCGCGTTGGTGTAGCCCACCAGCGCCACCCCCGGGAGCAGCGACCGTCGCTTGCGCTGCACGGCACGCTCCCGCTCGATGCCATCGAGGCGCTCCCCCAGCGCCGCGATCCGGCGCCGGATGATGCGGCGGTCGCTCTCCAGCTGCGTCTCGCCAACCCCGCGCGTGCCGATACCGCCCGCCTGCCGCGACAGGTGCGCCCAGCGGCGCGTCAGGCGCGAGAGGAGGTATGAAAGCTGCGCCAGCTCCACCTGCGTCTGCGCCTCACGGGTGCGCGCACGCAGCGCGAAGATGTCGAGGATCACGCCCGCGCGGTCGAGCACCTTCACGTCTTCCGGCAGCGCCTCGTCGAGGTGGCGGGCTTGGGCCGGTGACAGGTCGTCGTCGAACACGACGAGCTTCGCGCCGTTCGCATTGACGAGGCTCGCGAGCTCGCCCACCTTGCCCTTTCCGATGAAGAACGTCGGATCGGGGGACTTGCGCTCCTGCACCATCCGGGCGACGGCCTCGCCGCCAGCCGTTTCAACCAGTTGTGCCAGCTCGTCGAGATGC
>JALHTD010000377.1 GCA_022865555.1 Thermoanaerobaculaceae bacterium
ACCTCGGCGCCCCGCCCGCGGTGTTCCAGGGTGGCGATCGCGTTGCCGAAGTACGGCCCGGCCAGCTTCGTCCAGCGCACGGTGGGCCGGGGCACCCCGGCGGAGCGCGCAAGGGCCCGAGTGGCCGAGGCCGGCACGGGGTTCCAGCCCAGCTTCATCAGCGGGCGCATCGCGAGCGGCACCTGGTTGTGCATCGGCGAGCAGGTGAGCTGGTGCACCGGCGTGCGCACCCCCGGGTCGTCGAACCAGGCCCGGGCCACGTACGAGTGGTGCACGTCCCCGGAGAGCACGCTGATCGAGGCCGGCGGCGCGTACGCGAGCCCGGTGCCGACCCGGTCGCCGGTCGTGCTCGGTGCGCCGCTCCCGATCCGGGCGAAGAGCGCGCCGAGGGCGTCGAAGGAGTGCCGGAACGCGGCCCAGTGCTCCAGGTCCCAGGCCCGGCGTATCTGCTCGGCGAGCCGGGCCACCCAGGGCCGGCGCGAGTCGGCGAGGCGCTCGTTCCACGACTCGACGTGATGGAGGCCCGGCGGGAGCAGCCAGGGCAGCGAGGTGCCGACCACCAGGTGGTCGTAGACGCCGTGCGCCCGGTTCAGGAACCAGGACCACTCGCCGGGCGCCAGCATCGCTCGGGCCCCCGGTTCGAGCACCCGGCTGCACCGGCTGTCCAGCATGACCAGGCGGGTCCGGCCCAGATCGAGGGAGTAGCTCCACTGGTACTGCACGGCCCGCCAGCGTTCGGCGTCGTGCGCCTCGTCGGCCTCCCGGTCGACCCGCTCGCCGAACTCGCGCAGCACGTCGGTGGCCTCCTCGGCGGCGACCACCTTGGCGTAGAGCGGGTCCTCGGCGATCTCGTCCGGGGAGAGGTTGCCCAGGTGCTGGTAGATCCAGTAGGAGGCGAGCCCGCTGCGGATCCGCTCGGCCCACCAGTCCTGGCCACGCATGTCCGCCCGCCAGGAGGCCGAGGTGTTCCAGTCGTCGATCACCTCGTGGTCGTCGAAGATCATCACGCTGGGCACGGTGGAGAGCAGCCAGCGGATCTCCGGGTCGCGCCAGGACTCCAGGTAGAGCTTGGTGTACTCGTCGAAGGTGACCACCTGGTCGGCCGGGGCGTTCCTCGGCCGTCGCCGGTGCTTGAGCAGCCGCTTCACCGTCGGCGAGGTGACGTCGGCGTAGACCTGGTCGCCGAGGAGGACCAGCAGGTCGGGCCAGGCGGACGGCTCCGGGGCGGCGATCAGCCGCCGGGCGTACGCGTCGAGCGCGTCCGGGGGGAGCCGCCGGGTGGTGGCGTGCTGGGTGGTCTCCCGGCACGAGCCGAAGATCAGTCTCACTGGCTGGTCGCGGTCGTCGGCGGCCCGGGTTCGGATCACGCTGGGCGGGAAGCCGCTCTCCGGCACCGGCCAGGCCATCTCGTCGTCGATCAGCACCTCGTAGCTCGCCGCGCTGTCCGGGGCCAGCCCCTCCACCACGACGAGAGCGTAGTGGTGGTCGTACGCGGAGAAGGTCGGCGCGGTGCCTGAGGCGCCGCCGGCTGCGCGGACGGTGACCACCGCGGGCGCGCTGGTCTCGACCCAGACGGTCGCCCGGGTGCCGACCACCCGCCGCAGCAGGGGACCGATGAGCAGGCGTGCGGCAGGCATGGTGGACGTCCGAGTTGAGCGAGCTTGAGGTTTAGTTGATCAGGGGGTCAGATTTTGCTTTGCGGCATCCCTGCTGGATCGCAAGACCTGACCCCACAGGTGTTTGACCGTCTGCACCGTCAGCAGTAGGTGCTCGGCGGCTTTCTCCGGAGTCTCGCCGCGCGCCAGGGCAAGCGCCAGTTGGAGCTCCCGCTCGCCCAGGCCGCTCAGCGGATCCGCCGGCAAGTCGGGAGGGGTAGCACCGCACGCCTCGAGCTCGCTGCGGGCCTGCGCGACCCAGGGCTCCGCCCTGAGCTGGGCGAAGCCGGTGAACGCGCCCTCGAGGTGTTCCACGGCCTCGGCGGCTCGGCCGACCTCCCGGAGCCGACGCCCGTAGGCAAGGAGCGTTCGGGCGTGCTCGAAGGGGCCGACCACGTCGTTTCCGTGGGCCAGCGAGTCGCGAAAGAGCCCGTCGACCGCGTCAGGACTCGCAAGCAGTCCGCGGCAGCATGCCAAGGCCGCGAGCGCCGAAGGCCGTTCCGTCTGGCGGGATTCCTGCTCGAAGATCGCAACCTCGCGCTCCGCGTCGGCGGCTCGCCCCGCGCGGACGAGAGCCTCGATCAGATCACGCGCGCGATGGGGAGGCACGGCCGCGTCGCACCAGCCCTGCTCGAGCTGCGTCTTGCGTACCTCGGCTAGGTGCTCGATTGCGGCGTCCAGCTCCCCGCAGCCGAGCGCAAGAAGGCCCAGCGCCGGAACCGCGCGGTCGAGGCGTGAGCCGGCTCCCAAGCGCGCAGCGAGGGCGATCGCCTCGCCGACGTGCCGGCGGCAGTCGACGGCCCGCCCCTGCGCCGCGTCCAGCCAGGCGAGCGCGCCCGAAGCGAGGCCCTGATCGGCGCCTTGCCCCGTTTCTCGCGCGAGCGAAGCGGCCTCTGCGAGGGCGGCATGCGCCGCCGGCCAGTGACCCGTGTCGAGCTCGACGTCGGCTAGGCGCACGAGCGCGTAGGGAAGCAGGCCGAATGTGCCGTGAGAACGCGCGTTGGCGATCACCTGTGCGAGCACGTCCCGAGCACGGTCGTGCTCGCCGGCGAGGCGAAGACCCGCGCCTAGGTAGGCGCGCAGTTGGGGCTCCGCGTGGAGCTGCTCGCGGAGCTCGATGGCGCGGAGGAGAAGCGCGCGGCCGTTGCGCGGATCGCCGTTGAACGTCAGCGCCGTGCCGAGCATGAGCGCCGCAGCGGCCTCGATCGGCCCCCCCTCGGCGAGCTCGAGCGCCCGCTGTCCGATCTCGCAGGCGCGCGCGGGCGACCCAGCGCGGAGCGCCGGGATCACCGCAGCAGCGAGCAGACGGGCCGCCGCCGGCCTATCGGACGCCTCGCAGCGCCTAGCGCCGTCGAGCAGCAGGTCGCGTGCCCGCGAGGCCGAGCCGCTGCG
>JALHTD010000378.1 GCA_022865555.1 Thermoanaerobaculaceae bacterium
CCTGGTCGAACATGAAGCCGGTCGGGATCTCAAAACCCTTGATCGTCCCATCCGCCAGCTTGACAACGAGGAAGTTCTCTCCCGCGTGCACCCCGGTGCCTTGGCGGATCTCCTGCTTGACGACGATCTGGGCCTGGGCGGTCACGGCGAGCGTGAGCGCCGCCACGGCCAGCACTGTTAGAACTCCGAACTTTCGTGACATTCTTCTTCCTCCCTTTCTTGAGGTTGTTCTACACAGAGTGCTTTCTTGGTTTCGACACAGTGTTGCCGCGGCCACAGGATCGTGGTGCTGCGCCCGCATCCACCCCTCCCGTGCCTCACTCCCTGAGTGCCTCCCCTTACGTTGTTGACCGTTGCCATCAGTGACCCTCGGACGTCAGGCCGGCCCGCACGACGTAGCGTTTGGGTGCGTTGCCGACGTAATAGAACGGGTAGCAGGTGACGAGCGTGAGGACCGGCGTGCTCGTGGGGTCCAGGACCTGGACCTCCTCCGGCTCCACGACCCGGATCTCCTGCACCGTGTACTCGAGGCTTTCCCCCAACGTCACGAGCCTGATCGTGTCGCCGGTGCTCACGTCCTTGAGAACGCGGAAGAAGCCGTCCCGGTGTCCGGCAATGCCGACGTTGCCGCGCTCGCCCGGGAGCGCCGTGCCCCCGACGTGCCCGACGCCCCGGTTGAGGGTGAGCTCGTCGGTGCCCTCGAGCACCGCCACCGTGAGACCGAGCCGGGGGATCTCGAGCACCGCGAGCGCGTGCGGCTGACGCCCCTCTTCATGCTGGCTCCCCTGGTAGGCGCGGACGCGGCTCTCGGACCAAAGGGTGAAGTCCACGCCGGTCGGCACGGGCAGGGGGGTCCGTGCTCCGGAGGCCGGTTGCGCCGCCTGCTGATGCGCGGTGCGGGCGGCCTCGAACCGCGCCAGCTCGGCCCGGCTCGAGAGCGCACCGTGCACCCTCGCGATCGTGAAGACCGCGATGAGCAGCAGGCCTACGCCCCACGCGAGGCGTTCCAGTATGATCAGGCGCTTCATGTCGTCGCGAGCCCGCCGCCCGGATGACTCCGTGAGCGGCCCTGGGCTCCCCTGTTTTCGCGAGGACAGTCTTGGGCCTCCTGCACGGGGGCGTCAATTGGCCTTTGGTCCAATGCCGGGGCCCCTCCCATTCCGTGGCGACCGCGGCGGTGGGGCTGCTCCAAGAGGTGGTTGCCGGGTTACTTGGGCGCGGGCACCGGCGTTCCCTGGGCGCTCGGGACCTTCTTGGCGAGGGCGATCACGGCGTCGATGGCCGCGTCCTCGACCTTGTCGGCCTTGACGATGGGTACGGCCTCCTCGCCCTTCCAGAGGAGCTTGTTGGACCAGGGATTGATCAACTCGACGGTCAGGGTGGCCTTCATCGGCGCCTTGACCTCAGCCCCGCGCGCCACGATCCGGTAGGTGACCAGGGCGCCGGCCGAGGCCTGATCGGGAGCGACCGCCCAGTCGCGGAAGAGCAGCCCGGCCTCGAGGGCGTTCCGGATCGCGCGGTCGGTGTTCGTGTAGGGCGGCTCCACGCCAGGCTTGGTCGGGATTTCCTTCCACGCGTACGTCGTGACGTTGGAGAAACGCGCGGCAAGCAGCGACGCCCCGGAGAGGTCCGAGTCGAAGCTGCGCCAGATCAGGACGCCGGAAGCGGCGTGGACGAGGTCGACCACCAGGGTGGCGGAGCCGGCGCTGGTGTCGTCCGGATTTCGCAGGGCCAGGTAGGCCGCGACGTACATGTCGGGGGCGCCCTCACCGGCCGGCCGGTAGCCCACGCTCGCGAGCTTCTCTTCGACCCGGCGGTAGAGGAGTTGGCGCGCCGCCTCCTTGTCGCCGGGCAACGCGCTACCCTTCCACGCGAAGCTCCTGGCGATCTCCTGGCTCTCACCCACCTGGGCCGACGCGGCCACTGCCGTCGCGGCCACCAGAACCCCGACGCAGGCAATAAGTACACGCACGTTCATGACGCCACCTCCAGGCGTTGTTCTGCCTTGCTTCGGACAACACGCGCAAGCAATGAATGTTCGGCACCGAGCGCGCCCGAGCCCTGCCTCCCCATGGACGCGGCGGCCCAGCGATTCGGGGCCGGGTTTG
This sequence comes from Thermoanaerobaculaceae bacterium, assembly GCA_022865555.1. Lineage (GTDB taxonomy): Bacteria > Acidobacteriota > Thermoanaerobaculia > Thermoanaerobaculales > Thermoanaerobaculaceae > RBG-13-68-16. Next base: position 2,109 of record JALHTD010000378.1, read on the forward strand.
CGTGAGGCTCGGGTCTCAACGCTGAAGACACGCTCACCCCTTTAGAACAGGAAACGGAAGCGCATCTGCAGCTGGGTGGCCGTGCCCCGCGAGCCGTCCTCGTTGATGCGCTGGCCCCAGATGTATTCGATCCCGGCGTCCACGCTTCTGACTGGCGACCAGAGGGCATTGAGGCTGACGCGGTCGGTCTGCCTGTACGACGTCTCCGGCATGAAGGAGAGGTTGTCGACCTTGACGCGGCCCCAGATGAGTGAGCTGCGAAAATCGTTGAGGGGGAGTTTGAGCGGGTTCGGGAAGTTCTCCCAGTGGTGCTCGTAGGCCGCGTAGAATCCCCAGGCCGTCAGGGCGTTGAGACCGCCGTCCGGGCCGAAGACCGCGTCCTCGCCGCAGTTGCACGACTGGAGGTCATTGATGTAGCGCGCGATCCCCTTCCCTCCGTTGAACTGGAAGATGAAGCGGTCGTCCTTGCTCCACCCTTTTCCTCCGACGAAAACGACGCCGCTCGCCGACACGCCCCAGGCGAAGGCGCTGTAGGTCACGCCAGGGTCGGCGTTGGGCTGCGCGCGAATCTGGCGGAGGACCAGGGCGCCCTGCAGGTGGCCTTTGGGGAGTTTCTTCTTGATGCGGCCGATGAGGTCGGGGATCTGGTTGATCGCCACGCCTCCCGTGACCGATGCCGTCGGGTACTCGAGGGCCAGCGCGAGGCGGAGGTCCTTCGGGAGCGGCATGAGGTAGCGGACCTGCGCCTGTCGGACCACGTTCTCGCCGTTGACACCCTCGAAGTCGATGTCCTCGTGGTCGGCGTAGGGATCCGAGAACGTCGACCAGGTCTGCCCGATGAGCAGGTGGCTGTACTGCCCGTAGGCGTGGCGGAGGCGGAACGCGCCGCTGGGCCCGTTGAAGTCGCCCTCGATGAAGGCACGCATCTCACCGAGTTCGGTGGGCGCGCGCACGTCGAAGTTGAATTTGCTCGGCTTCGCCCCGAGCGAGAGCCGCGGGCCCTGTCCGGCCTGCTCGGTCCCCTTTGCCGGGATCGACCAGGTCAGGAACTGGGTGTCCGAGCCCAGGGGGCTGA
>JALHTD010000379.1 GCA_022865555.1 Thermoanaerobaculaceae bacterium
CCGACTCCACCCCGTGCAGCAGCAGCACGCTGGCGCCGCGCCCGGAGGAGCGCGCCAACGTGACCGCGTGCGAGAGCACCGCGGTGTCGGCCCCGGAGAAGTCAACGGCGACGGCGATGCGCCTGGGTGCGCTGGGCGGCACCACGGCCGGCATCGCGCTGGGGCCGTGCACCCCGGCGATCACCGGGGCGGGCTCGCCGCGCCTCCTCTCCAGCGCGGGTACAACGGTCACGTACACCAGCAGGCCCATGAGCCCGAGGGCCACGGGGACCACGGTGATCCACAGCAGCCAGGCGTGGCTGCCGGCCCCCTGGAGCCAGCCCGAAATCTCATCGAAGGCGAGCTTGAGGTTGAGGGCCGCGATCACCCCGGCCACCACCCAGGCAGCCCCCCGGAGCAGCGGCTTGATCGTGTACTGGCCCATCCACCGGCGGTCTGAGACCAGGTGGATGAGCGGGATCACCGCGAAGGAGAGCTGCAGGGACAGCACAACCTGGGAGAGCACGAGCAGGTTGCCGGTTGCATGCTCGCCGAACGCCACGATCGTGATCACCGCGGGGATGAGCGCGAGGGCACGGGTGAGCAGGCGGCGGACGATTGGGCGCAGCCGTAGCTGCACGAACCCCTCCATCACGATCTGCCCGGCCAGGGTGCCGGTGACGGTGGAGGACTGCCCCGAGGCGATGAGCGCAATGGCAAAAGCCACCGGCGCCACCGCTGCACCGAGGATCGGCTCCAGCAGCCGGTGTGCGTCCTGGATCTCGGCCACGTCGTGGAGGCCGGCGCGGAAGAACGTCGCCGCCGCCATCACCAGCAGCGCGGCGTTGACGAAAAAGGCCCCGTTGAGGGCGACCAGCGAGTCGATGAAGTTGAACCGCACGCCGCTGCGGATCCCGGCCGGGGTGTGGGTGATGCGGCGGGACTGCACGAGCGCCGAGTGCAGGTAGAGGTTGTGCGGCATGACGGTGGCGCCCAGAATGCCGATGGCCAGGTACAGCGCACCCGCCCCGGGCAGTGACGGCACGAACCCGGTCGCGATCTCCCCCCAGACCGGCTTGGAGAGCACGATCTCCACCGCGAGGCAGGCGCCGATCGTGACGATCAGCGCCACGATGAACGCCTCCATCTTCCTCACACCCCGGCTGTGCAGAAACAGGATCAGGAGGGTGTCGAAGGCGGTGAGGATGACACCGGCCAGAAGGGGAAGACCGAACAGCAGCTGCAGCCCGATCGCCGAGCCAAGCACCTCGGCGAGGTCGCAGGCCGCGATCGCGATCTCGCAGACCACCCACAAAACCCAGGAGACAGGGCGGCCGAACATGGCCCGGCAAGCCTGCGCGAGGTCCATCCCGGTCACGATGCCGAGCCGCGCCGAGAGGCTCTGCAGCAGGATCGCCATCACGTTCGACATGACGAGGACCCAGATCAGGGCGTAGCCGAACTTGGAGCCGGCGGCGATGTCGGTGGCCCAGTTGCCGGGGTCCATGTACCCGACGCTGACCAGATACGCCGGGCCGGAGAAGGCGAAGAGACGCCGCCAGAACGAGAGCTGGGGCGACACCCCTACCGAACGGTGGACCTCGGATAGGGAAGGCGTCGATGACCCCCGATCGTGCGACGGATCTGAAACCACGTCTCAAGTTTCCCCGCGTCGGACCCTGCTGTCAAGGGTCAGGATCCGCGGCTATGGGGTCACGAGCGGGACCGTCGTCGGGTCACGGGTGAGGCTGTCGATGAGCGCGGCATAGGCCCATGCCCTGCCCTCGGGCGTCACCACCTCGACCGTCGCG
>JALHTD010000380.1 GCA_022865555.1 Thermoanaerobaculaceae bacterium
CTTCGCGGCCGCCCTGCGCTCGTTCCTGCGCCAGGACCCCAACATCATCCTGGTCGGCGAGATCCGCGACTTCGAGACGGCGGAGATCGCGATCAAGGCGGCGCTCACCGGCCATCTCGTCCTCTCCACCCTGCACACCAACGACGCCCCGTCCACGATCTCCCGCTTGATGAACATGGGGATCGAGCCGTTCCTGGTCGCGACCTCGGTCAACGTCATCGCCGCGCAGCGGCTGGTGCGGAGGGTGTGCCAGAACTGCAAGGAGGAGGTCGAGACGCCGATCCAGGCGTTGCTCTCGATCGGCTTCGCGGAGAGCGAGGCGCACAGCCTCAAGCTGGTCAAGGGGCGGGGGTGCGAGAAGTGCGCCAACACCGGGTACAAGGGGCGCGTCGGGCTGTTCGAGGTCATGGACATGAGCGACGACATGCGGGAGCTCGTCCTGTCCGGTGCGACGGCGATGGAGCTGCGGCGCAAGGCGATCGAGGAGGGGATGGTCAGCCTGCGGCAGTCGGGGCTGCAGAAGATCCGCGAGGGGCTCACCACCATCGACGAGGTGGTGCGCGAGACGATCCTGTAGACAGGGGGAGAAATGGCGATCACCCTGCACGAGCTGCTCAAAACCACGGTGGAAAGGGGTGCCACCGACCTCCACGTCACGACCAACACCCCGCCCGTGATCCGAATCGACGGCTTGCTGGAGCGCCTTCCGCTGCCCAACCTCACGGCGCCCGAGACCAAGCGGCTGGCGTACTCCGTGCTCACCGACGCGCAGAAGCACCGCCTGGAGGAAACGTTCGAGCTGGACCTCTCTTTCGGTATCAAGGGGCTCGCGCGATTCCGGGCCAACATCTTCTTCCAGCGTGGCGCGATAGGTGGCGCGTTCCGGCGGATCCCGTACGAGATCCTGGGGTTCAAGGAACTCGGCCTGCCCGGCATCATCGACGCGCTGTGCGAGAAGCCGCGCGGGCTGGTGCTGGTGACCGGGCCCACCGGATGCGGCAAGTCGACCTCGCTGGCGGCGATGATCGACAAGATCAACGCGGAGAACCCGCTCCATATCGTCACGATCGAGGACCCCATCGAGTACCTCCACACGCACAAGAAGGCGATGGTGAACCAGCGCGAGCTGCACGCGGATACTCAGTCCTACGCCAACGCGCTGCGCTCGGCCCTCCGCGAGGACCCGGACGTGGTGCTCATCGGCGAGATGCGCGACCTGGAGACGATCGAGTCGGCCCTGCGCATCGCGGAGACCGGCCACCTCACCTTCGCCACCCTGCACACCAACTCGGCGCCGCAGACCATCAACCGCATCATCGACGTGTTCCCGGAGCACCAGCAGGCTCAGGTGCGCGCCCAACTCTCGTTCGTGCTCGAGGGCATCATGTGCCAGTCGCTGCTGCCGCGCGCCGGAGGCAAGGGGCGCGTGCTGGCGTGTGAGGTGCTGATCCCCAATGCCGCCGTCCGAAACCTGATCCGCGAGGACAAGGTGCACCAGATCTACTCCACCATGCAAACGGGCCAGCTCAAGCACGGCATGCAGACGTTCAACCAGTCCCTCGCGACGCTCTACCAGCGGCGGCTGATCACGTTGCAGACGGCGCTTTCGTACAGTTCGAACCCGGAGGAACTGCAGGACATGATCAACCGTGGCACCGGCGTGGTGCAGCCAGGAGCGGCTCCACGAGTGCCGGGGAGGGGTTAGGCCATGCCTAGTTTCGAGTGGAAAGGCCGTGATCGCGCCGGGCGTCCCCAGGGCGGGGTGCTGGTGGCCGACAGCAAGGATGCCGTGCTGGCCGTGCTGCGCCGCCAGCAGATCGTGCCCATCACCGTCAAGGAGAAGGGCAAGGAGATCGCCCTCCCCAAGCTGCGCCGCGGCATCAACGAGAAGACCCTGGCGATCTTCACGCGCCAGTTCTCAGTGATGATCGACGCCGGTCTGCCGTTGGTGCAGTGCCTCCAGATCCTCGGCGAGCAGCAGGACAACAAGGCGTTCCAGCGCATCGTTCTCCAGGTTCGCGAAGACGTGGAGTCCGGCTCCTCCCTGGCAAACGCCATGAAGAAACACCCTCAGGCGTTCAGCGAGCTCTACGTGAACATGGTGGCCGCGGGCGAGGCGGGCGGTATCCTGGACACCATCCTCCAGCGTCTGGCCACCTACATCGAGAAGGCGGCCCGTCTGAAGGCGCAGGTCAAGGCGGCGATGATCTACCCGATCTCCGTGATCAGCATCGCGATGCTGGTCGTCTACATCATCCTCTGGAAGGTCATCCCTGTGTTCGGCGCGCTGTTCACGTCTCTCGGCGCCGAGCTGCCGCTGCCGACCCGGATCGTGGTGGCGCTCTCCAAGTTCATCGGCCGCTTCTGGTGGCTGATCGTGGGTCTGGTGGTTGCGGGCGTCATTGCGATCCGCCGCTACTACGCCACCGAGCAGGGCAGGCTCGTGATCGACAGCCTCCTGCTTAAGGCACCGATCCTGGGTTCGGTGCTGCGCAAGATCGCCGTCGCGCGCTTCTGCCGCACGCTGGGTACCCTCCTCTCCGCAGGTGTTCCGGTCCTTGAGTCGCTGGACATCACCGCACGCACATCGGGCAACGCGGTGATCGAGCGGTCGATCCTCGAGGTCCGCAAGGCGGTCGAAGAGGGCAAGAACCTGGCCGACCCGCTCAAGACCACGAATCAGTTCCCGCCGATGGTGGTGCAGATGATCTCCGTCGGTGAAGCGACCGGCGCCATGGACACGATGCTCGGGAAGATCGCGGAGTTCTACGAGGATGAGGTCGACACGGCGGTCGCGGGGATGATGAAGCTGATCGAGCCGATACTCATCTTCTTCCTCGGCGTGGTCATCGGCGGCATCGTGATCGCCATGTACCTGCCGATGTTCGACCTGATCTCGAAGATCGGATGACGCACGGCGCACCGAGCCGGGCCGCTTCGCAGGGTGGCCTGGAACTCACCGCGCTGCCAACGGTGCGGACCGCAAAGTGGCTGATCGGCCTCCGCCTGATCGCGGTTTCCGCGTTGCTCGTGGGCGCGCTCCTGGTGCAGAGCATCACGGAGGAGTTGCTGCCCATCGCGCCGCTGGTCCGCGTGGCCGGCCTGACCTACGTGCTGTCGCTCCTCTGGAGCATCCTCTGGCTGATCAAGTTCCCGCCGCGCACCCACGGCGCCCTTCAGCTGTGCGGGGACCTTTTGATCATTGCGACGCTTGTCTACCTCACGGGCGGACCCTCGTCCCCGTTCGCGTTCCTCTTTCTGATCGCCGTCGCCATGGGGTCGCTGATGTTCGGACTCCGCGGGGCCCTCACCGTGGCGGGCGGCGCCTTCGTGGTCTACGCGGCGATGGGCGAGGCGATCGCCTTCGGCCTGCTGCGGCCCGCTCGCTTTGGAGTCCTGGCTTCCCCGCTCGGGCCGTCTGGCCTCGCCTTCCAGATCCTCGTCACCGGCGCCGGCTTTGCCATCGTCGCCATGCTCACCTCCTACCTCGCCCACTCACTGCAGCAGGCCGAGGCCAAGCTGCAGGGCGAGCGGGCCGCGAGCGTCCGTCTGCTGGCCGTCTCCAGCGACGTCCTTCGCTCGGTGGACTCCGGAATGCTGGCAGCCGACGTGGAAGGCCGCGTCGTGCTGGCAAACCCGGCCGCCAAACGCATCCTCGCGGGGACCGACGCGCTCGAGGGGCGGCACCTCTCGGAGTTGCTGCCGCTTGAGGACGTCGAGTGGCCAGCGGTGCTGCAGCGCCTGAAGCTGGGATCCCCGATTCGGATCGACGGGACGGTTGCTGGGGGCAGGATCCTGCTCGGCTGCACGGTGACTGCGCTGACCTACACCGACGGGACGCTCGTCGGTCTGGTGGTCCACTTCCGCGACCTGACCGAGGCGCGGGAGGCAGCCAGGCGCGAGAGACTGCGCGAGCGCATGGAGGCGGTGGGCGAAATGGCTGCCGGCATCGCGCACGAGATCCGCAACCCGCTTGCCTCGATCTCCGGGTCGGCGCAGGTGCTGGACAAAGTGCCTGGGCTCGGGGCGCGAGAGCTGAAACTGTCCCGCATCATTGTCGAGGAGTCGCGGCGCCTGTCGGGCATCATCGAGTCGTTCCTCGGGTACGCCAGACCTCCCGACCCGCAGCGCGGGCCGTGCGACATCGCCCGCACGCTGGACGAGACGCTCACGCTGTTCGCAAACTCCCCGGAGGTGACCGTGGCGCACCGGATCGTGACCGAGATCGAGGGCCACCCGCAGCCGGTGGTCGCGGACGAGGGGCAGCTGCGACAGGCCTTCTACAACATTGCTCGGAACGCGATTCAGGCCATGCCGCAGGGTGGTACGATGCGTGTGGTGGCCGGGCCCGAAGGAAAGGACTACGTGATCCGCTGGTCCGACGAGGGAGTCGGTATGGAGCCCCAGCAGATCCAGGAGATCTTTCAGCCGTTCAAGGCGTTCCGAAAAGGGGGAACGGGCCTCGGCCTCGCGGTGGTGTACTCCATCGTGAGCGACCACCGGGGCGACATTCTGGTCGAGAGCAAGGTTGGGAAAGGGACCACCTTCACCCTCCGGATTCCGCTGGGGGCGGCGTGAGCCGCCATCTCCTGATTGTCGACGACGAGCGCAACATCCGGGAGCTGTTGCGCATTGTTTTCGAGGTCGAGGGCTACACGGTTACCGAAGCCTCGACGTATGCCGAGGCGACCCAGCAGTTCGAGCAGGGAAGGTTCGACATCGTGATCTGCGACATCTTCCTGCCCGACGGCAACGGCCTCGACCTCGTTCGCTCCTACCACGGCAGGGATCCCGATACCCACTTTGTGGTGATCACGGCGCACTCGACTCCTGCACGCGCGCTGAGCGCCCTCCGCGACGGTGCGGTGGAGTACGTTTCGAAACCTTTCGACGTCGAGGAGCTGAAGATCATCGTCGAGAAGCAGTCGAAGCGCCCGACCGAGGAGACGTTTGTTGCGGGCTTGTTCGACTTCATCGGACGCTCGCGCGCCATGTGGCCGATCCTGGAGCGCATCCCGCAGGTGGCGCGAAGCGAGGCGACCCTGCTCATCACCGGCGAATCGGGGACTGGCAAGGAACTGCTGGCGCGGGCCATCCATGCCGCCTCCCCCCGCGCCAGCCAGCTATTCGTCCCCGTCAACTGCGGTGCCCTCCCGGAAGGCCTGTTCGAGAGCGAGCTGTTCGGGCACGTCCGCGGTTCTTTCACCGGCGCTGTCAGCGACAAGCAGGGAATGATGCGCGAGGCGCACGGGGGCACGCTCTTCCTCGACGAATTGGGAGAGCTCACACCGGGCATCCAGGTCAAGCTGCTGCGCGCCTTGCAGGAGAAGAAGATCCGCCCCGTCGGCGGCAACCGCGAGTTCGACGTGGACGTGCGGGTCATCACCGCCACAAACAAGGATCTCAAGAAGCTCATCGAGGACGGGAAATTCCGCGAGGACCTCTACTTCCGGATCAACGTCATCAATCTCCACGTACCTGCACTGCGCGAGCGCACCGAGGACATCCCGGAGCTGGTGCGGCACTTCGTCGAGAAGGCGTGCGCGAGGCTCGGCGTCGAGCCCAAGCAGATCCATCGCGACACGATGGCCGTCCTGGAGAACTACTCGTGGCCGGGGAACATCCGCGAGCTCGAGAACGTGATCGAGCGCAGCGTTGCCACGGAAAGCTCCCAGCTCATCACGGTCAGCTCGCTCCCGCCCAGCATCCTCGGCAGCGAGACCGAGGCGGGCGTGCTCCCGCCCTTGGCCGTTCTTCCAGATAACGGCTTCGACCTCGAGGCTCACGTCGATGCCGTTCGGCGCGAACTCATGCGGCAGGCGCTGAAGCGTGCGGGCGGCGTGCAGAAGGAGGCGGCGCGCGTGTTACGGATGACCTACCGTGCATTCCGGTACCGCGCCGAGAAGTACAAACTGACGACGGAGGACTAGACCGTGCTGATCCTCGCCCTGATGCTCGCGGCGACCGTGCCCCCCGGCGCACCCGAGTGCGTGATGCCCGACGGGACGCGCGTGCAGCTGGAGCTCGCCCTCACCGACGAGGAGAAACAGCTCGGATTGATGTTTCGCGACACTCTTCCAGCGGACCGCGGCATGCTCTTCATCTACGAGGCCGACGGGCCGCTCGAGTTCTGGATGAAGAACACCTTCATCCCGCTCGACTTCGTCTGGGTGAGCGCGTCCGGCGAGGTGGTCGATGTGCGCGCCGACGTCCAGCCGTGCAGGTCCGACCCGTGCCCGGCCTACGGGTCAAGCAAGCCCGCGCGCGCCGTGCTCGAGGTGAACGCCGGTTTCGCCTCAGCCCACGGCGTGCGCCCCGGTGATCGGCTGATGTTCAACAAGGTGCCCGGCTTTCCGGTGAGCGGAGGAAAGAGATGAACCTGCGGCGCGCGGTCTTTCCAGTCGCCGGTTATGGGACCCGCTTCTTGCCGGCCTCAAAGGCCATCCCTAAGGAGCTGCTGCCCATCGTGGACAAGCCCGCCGTCCAGTACGTGGTCGAGGAGGCCGTGGCGGCGGGCGTCGAGACCGCCATCTTCGTCACCGCGGAGGGCAAGTCGGCCATCGAGGACCACTTCGACCGCAACTTGCGGCTGGAGGCTTTCCTGGCCGAGCGCGGCAAGCACGACCTGCTCGAGGTCGTCCGTCACGTGGGCACCATGGTGCAGGTGGTCGCGGTGCGCCAGAAGGAGGCGCTCGGCCTCGGGCACGCCGTGCTGCAGGCGGCGCCGGTGCTGGGCGACGAGCCCTTTGCGGTGCTGCTTGGCGACGACATTATCGTCGGCCACCCCCCGGCCATTGCCCGCCTCGCGGAGCTCGGCCGGCAGACCGGGGCTCCTGTGATCGCGGTGATGGAGGTGCCGCGCGAGGAGATCCGGCACTACGGCTGCGTCGCCGGCGACCTGGTGGAACCGGGGGTGTGGCGCGTGCGCGAGTTGGTCGAGAAGCCACCGCCCGAGGTCGCGCCGTCCAACCTCGCCATCATCGGCCGGTACGTGCTCACCCCAGCGGTTCTGCACGCGCTCGCTGCCACGCCTCCGGATCGCGCGGGCGAGATCCAGCTCACCGAGGGGCTGCGCCGCTGCCTCGCGGCGGGGCCGGTCTACGCCTGCACGTTCCCGGGCAAGCGCTACGACGCCGGGAACAAGGCGGACTTCCTCCGCGCCACGGTCGAGATCGCGCTCCGCCACCCGGAGCTCGGACCCGGCTTCCGGCGCATGCTGGAGGAGGTTTTCGCGGAGGTGCAGGAGAAGTGACTCGATTCGCCGGCGGCGAATCGAGTCAACCGGCCTTGGTCGTGTTTTCCTTCTTCGTGTCCTTGTCCGCGGACGTTCCGTCGGGTTTGGCGGATGCGCTCTCGGGCTTGGCGGAAGTCCCCTCGGGTTTGGCTGCGCCGCTCGTTTCATCTTTGCCGGAGGCGCCGCTCTCAGGGCGTTTGGCGTAGTCGGTCACGTACCAGCCGGACCCCTTGAACCGCAATGCCGGCGCGGAGGCGACCCTCTCAACGGTTCCGCCGCAGCGTGGGCACTGCGCAAGCGGGGCGGCGCCTAGGCGTTGCAGCACCTCGGTGTGCTCCCCGCAGCTTGCGCAGCGGTACTCGTAGAGAGGCAGGTTGCTCCTCCGGGTGCCTCGAACACCCTGGACTGAGATTCTACTTCAGGAGGAGGGGTCCGTCGAGGGCACCTGGACGTGGATCCCGCTCGTGGCGTCCTTCTCCTTGTGGATCAGCCCCAGGCACTGGAAGGCGTAGAGGAGGCGGGCGTTCAGCCCGGCCGAGAAGGGACCCTTTTCGCAGAGCTCGACCAGAGTCCTCTTGCCATCGACAAGGTCCAGGATCTGCTCTTCGCCGCTTTCGAGCTGGAACTCCTTGAGGTGTTCGGGCGTTGGCGGGCGCGCGAACACGGCGCCCTTGCTGCCGAGGCGAGACACCAGCCGCTTGGCGTCCGCCACGATCTTGCACCCGTGGAGAATCGCGCGCGGGGTGGGGATGCGGAGCTGGTAGACCTCATCGGCCCGATCCTCGCCCAGCGTGAACGTGACCAACCCTTCCTCCAGGTCGAACAGGCTCCAGACGATCCGCTGGACCTGCTCGAGCACCGCGGCGCGCATCTCCTCCTCGGTGAGCAGACCCATCTCCATCAGCACCTGGCCGTGGCGCTTGCCCGGGCTCTCGAGCAGCCGGAGGACGGAGTTGCGGAACTGCTCCACCGTGATGCGGCCGGCACCGAGCAAGACGTCGCCGAGCGACTCGGCGCGGTTCGTGGAGGAGGCGAAGATGATATCGCCGTTGATGATGGACACTCTCTTGGAGAACTCGTCCAGCTGCGCCTCGAGCACCCCCGGGACCCGATTCCGGTGGATGGTGGCGAGCATCTCCGGCAACGGGGTCTCGGTCAGGTCACCCACGAATATGCGGCGCGCCTCGGTGATCACCATACGAATGGTATCACGCTGAAACACGGGCGGCAGGCGGCAGAGAGATTTTGCTGCGTCGGCGACGCTGAACGCCTTCGCATCGTCCCCGCCCTGGGCCTGCGACCTGCCGCCTACCGCCTGTTTTTCAGGGTGGCGGAAGCGCATGGGACTCGAACCCACCCCCCGTACCGCGACGGCACGGAGCAACGGTTTTGAAGACCGCGAGAGCCACCAGGCCCCGTGCGCTTCCGGGCGGAGTCTAACATCGGCGCACTCCCTGGCGTGCCCGGCGCTCGTCAACCAGGCCCGAGCTGGCAAGGCAAGGACAGACGTGCCCCGCGCGAGCGAGGCGCGGCTTGGCCGCGGCGAGCGTGGGGGTTCGGGGGGCGCTTTTGCGGCGGGGAAAAGGGTGGGGGGCCGCAAAGCCCCCCAGAATTAGGTAGTGGTGGAGCCGAACGGGATCGAACCGTCGGCCTCTTGAATGCCATTCAAGCGCTCTCCCAGCTGAGCTACGGCCCCACCAGGGAGCGAAAAGCTAGCAAGAGCCCGGCCGGGTGTCAACTCGCGGGAGCGGGACAGGCAGCCGGTGAAAGGCTGCGGCGCCGGCACTGGACGCTGAAAGGGACGGGGGCTGCGCCACCCGTCCGCACCTGCGAGCGCGCCGCCCCCGTCGGTGCCTTTGTCTTCCAGGCGCTATACTTTGCTCGTGCCCAACGATGGGGCGCGAGGCACCGTATACGGTTCGGAGGTTGGATTTGGGATGGGCGTTCTGCGCCTACTGGCCCGAGAAAAGGTGAGCGTCGGGCACGACGACCGGCAGCTCGCGGCGCTTGCCCGCGGGGGCGACGAGGCCGCGTTCGCGCTGCTGGTGCGCCGCCACCAGGCCGGGGTCAGGCGTTGCGCCGCCCGCATCCTGGGCGACGATGAGGAGGCCCGCGACATCGCCCAGCTCGCCTTCGTGCGGGCCTGGGTGAACCTGTCCCGCTACGACTCCACGTGGTCCTTCTCCACGTGGCTGTACCGCATCGCCAGCAACCTCGCCATCGACGTCCTGCGCTCCCGGGACAGCCGCGACCGCACCCACGCGGCTCACCTGAGGCTGGTGGGCGACTCGGTGGGTCCCTCCGCGCCGCGCGACCTTGCCGAGGGGGAGGTCCGACGCATATTCGCCGAGCTGGCCGAGACGCTCACCCCGGCGCAGCGCGCGGCGTTCGTGCTGCGCGAGGTGGAAGGGCTGGCGACCGACGAGGTCGCGCGGGCCCTGGAGTGCAGCGAGGCCACGGTCCGCAACCACGTGTTTCAGGCACGCGCGACGCTGCGCAAGGCGCTGGCGGCGCGCTATCCCGAGTACCTTCCCAAGGGAGCCAGGCGATGATGAGCTGCCTCGAGGTCCGTCGTTTGACGCCGAGGTTTCTCGCGCTCGAGCTCTCGCCCGAGACCGAGAGGGAGCTGCGGGAGCACCTCCGCTCCTGCGCAGGGTGCCGCGATGCCGTGGCCGAGCGCGAGCCTGCGCTGGGCCTCGCCTGGGCGCTGGCCGGAGAAACGGGTCCCGAGGACGACCGCTTCGTGGGTGAGGTGCTGGCCGGCGTCCACCAGCGCTCACTGGAGCGCAGGCTCTCCGGCCGTCGGTCGCGGCTGCTCGCGGCGGCAGCGGCGCTGACCGCGGTGCTCCTCGGCGGCACCGTGGTGGTCAGGCAGCTCGCCAGGCCCGCGCCGCAGGCGGTGGCCGGCCTGCCCGCTTCCCGGCCGCCGGTGGTTGAACCTGCGTTCGTGGAGGTGGATCAGGTCGGCGTCCGCCTGTACCAGCTCACCCCGACCTCACAGTCGCGCGAGGCGATCCAGGTGGCGTTCATCGTGGATCCGCACCTGGAGCTCTAGTTGGGGAGGACGGCGGTCATGGTGCTGGCCTTGGCTGCCGGGAGCGCGCTCGCGGCCGACCAGGAGCTAAGGGTCTTCCAGCTCCACTTCCGGCCGGCGCGCGAGGCGGCGGTGCTGGTGGAGCCGTTGCTTTCCCCCGGGGGTAGCGTGCTGCTGCAGCCGAGCCTGAACTCGATCACGGTTCGCGACAACCCCGAGGTGCTCCGGCGGGTCGCCGAGGCGCTTGCGAGCTGGGACGTGGCGCCCATTTCGTACAAGGTGAGGGTGCGGGTGCTGCTGGCCTCCACCGACTCCCCCCCGCCCGGGAAAGCTGCTCCGCTGATCTCGGGGATCGGCGCCGAGCTCACGAAGCTCTTCCACTTCACCGACTACCGGGAGGTGGCGACGCTGCAGGTCACCGCCGCGGATGGGAGCGTCGTCGAGGTGGCCGCGGGCGATCGCTACCACCTGCGCTTCGCCGTGCGGGGGGTGGCGCAGGACCCTGAGCGCGTGCAGCTCGCACAGCTGCAGCTCGCCCGCCGCGACCGGGGGCCCGACAACGCGGAGGTGCTGCGCCCGCTGATGCGCGCAACCGTGACGCTGCTCATGAAGCAACCCTCCGTGCTCGGCGGGGCGCGCGCCGAGAACGCAAACCAGGCGCTCTTCCTGGTGCTCTGGGCGGAGCGGGAGGAGAAGCA
>JALHTD010000381.1 GCA_022865555.1 Thermoanaerobaculaceae bacterium
CTTTCTGCTCCGTTTCTGTGGAGCGCGCCCTCCGGGCGTGCTCAGTCTTCCAGCCTGTGAGGACAATAAAGAAGAGCACGCGCGGAGCGCATGCTCAACGAAGACCGCACTTTCTGCTCCGTTTCTGTGGAGCGCGCCCTCCGGGCGTGCTCAGTCTTCCAGCCTGTGAGGACAATAAAGAAGAGCACGCGCGGAGCGCGCGCTCCACAGCGACCTGGCACTCTCCCGCTACAATGCGGGGATGAGCCATGGGCGGGTCCTGAAGCGTTTCACCGACCACATCGTGGTGGCCGACGGCGCGATGGGGTCGGAGCTGCTGGCCCGCGTGCCGGCCGGCGCCCACCTGGATCTGGCCCCGCTGGAGCGCCCGAAGGAGGTGCTCGCCATCCACCTCGCCTACCTGGAGGCCGGCGCCGAGCTCATTGAGACCGCCACGTTTGCCGCCTCCCGTCCCAAGCTGGACCGCCTTTTCGCCAGCGAGGTGGTCGAGGCCGTCAACTCCGCCGGCGTCAAGCTCGCGCGCGAGGCGCGCGAGATCTCAGGCGTGGACTGCCTGGTCGCGGGCTCGATAGGGCCGCTCGCCGGCATCATCAACATCGACGATCCGGACGGCCCGGGCCTCATCGCGGTCGCCCACGCGGAGCAGGCGGCGATCCTGGCCGGCCGCGGCGCCGACCTGCTGATCCTGGAGACGTTCTTCCGCCTGGACGAGCTGCGCCTCGCCATCGAGGCGGTGCGCGACGTGACGGACCTGCCGCTGATCGCGTGCCTCTCCTTCCCGTTCGAGAAGCTCCCCGAGAGCCACCCCGAGTTCGCCGAGGAGTTGCGCGAGCTGTTCGCTCACGACCTGCTCGCCGCGGGGATCAACTGCGCGCCCGGCCCGCAGGGCACCCTCGACGTGCTGGAGTACCTCGGGGAGCCGCCGGGCCCGATCGCGGCGATGCCGAACGCGGGGTCACTGGTCCGGCGTGACGGCCGAATCTTGCTGCCGCCCGCGACCCCGACCTACCTCGCGCAGTTCGCACGGCGCGCGGTCGAGCTGGGCGCCGGCCTCGTCGGCGGCTGCTGCGGCACCGGCCCGGACCACATCCGCGCGATGGCGGAGGCGGTGCGCGGCATGCACCCCGTGCACCCGCGCCGCGCCCGCGTCGCGGTCGAGCAGCCGCCGCCCGCGCCTGCCCCGCAACCGCGCCTGCAGTCCACGCTGGCGGCCAAGCTCGCCTCGGGGAAGTTCGTGCACGTGGTGCAGCTCGACCCGCCCAAGGGCACCAACCCCGAGCGCATCGTCGAGGCCACCAGGGCGATGGTGGCGGCGGGGCGGGTGGACGCGGTGGATATCAACTCCAACCCGCTCGCGCGGCTACGGATGGACTCGCTCTGGCTCGCCTCCGAGGTGCAGCGCGAGACCGGGCTCGAGACGATCCCCCACATCACGCCGCGTGACGCGAGCCTCATGGGCCTGCAGGCGCAGCTGCTGGGCGCCTGGCGCGCGGGGCTCAGGAACCTGCTGGCCGTCTCCGGCGATCCCTCGCAGCTCGGCGACTACCCCGGCGCACACGACGTCTACCACGTGGACATCTTCGAGCTGGTGCGCTCGGTCTCCCGCATGGCCGAGGGGTTCGACTGTGCCGGTAACCCCATCGGGGAGCCGCCGGCGTTCCACCTGGGAGTCGCGGTGAACCCCGCCGCCGACGACCTCGACCACGAGGCGGACCGGCTGCGCCGCAAGGCCGACGCGGGCGCGCACTTCGTCATGAGCCAGGTCTTCTTCGCCTGGGAGCCGTGGGAGCGCCTGCTCGACCGCTTTGGCGGAAAGCTGCCGCTGCCCGCGCTGGTGGCGGTGTGGCCATTGCCGTCGCTCAAGCTCGCGCTGCGCCTGCACAACGAGGTACCCGGCATCTACGTGCCCGAGGAGCTGCTGAAAAAGCTCGAGGCCTCGGGAGCCGAGGCCTCGAAGGTGGGCACCGAACGCGCGCGAGAGCTGCTGCGGGCTGCCCCGCGCTTCGCCGCCGGCGTTTATCTCATTGCGCCGTTCCGC
>JALHTD010000382.1 GCA_022865555.1 Thermoanaerobaculaceae bacterium
TGTAGTGGTCGAGTCCCCGTCGTTTGGAGGACCCGCGATCCTCACCCCTGGGGGAGAGCTCGAGGTCGTTGCGCGGGTGGCGGTCCCGTGGGTCACCGCGATCGACGAGCTCGCTCTGGAGAGCGGGACGAGAAGGGTCCCGCTCCCGTTGCGGCGGCCACCCACGCGCTGCGCCCGCCAGACGCTCCTCGCCCGTGTCCCGTCGGACTGCGCACCGGGCAACTACGACGTCGTCGTGAGGGTTGGCAACCGGGAGGCCCGTGCGCACCGCGCCGTGGCCGTGCTCGGGACCATCCCGGAGCGGTTCACGATGGCCCAGATCACCGACCTGCACTTCGGGTACACAGCCGCAGGCGAGGCGTCCGTCGAGGCCATCGTCGACGAGCTGAACCGCCTCGGTCCCGCCCTCGTCCTGGTCACCGGCGACATCGCTCACAACGGGGCACGGCGCGAGTACGACCGGGCGCAGCTCGCTCTCGAGCGGCTCTCCATGCCGTTCGTCTGCATCCCGGGGAACCACGACCGCCGGGGCTGGGGCGCCTACCTGACCAGGTTCGGCTTCCCATACCGCTCGGTCGCGTTCGGGCGCTGGACGCTGCTCGGACTCGACTGCGGGCATGGCCGGGACGAGTTCACGGAGAGTCAGTTCCATTTTATCGAGCCTGCGTTGGACGCTGCGGAGCCGGGCCGGGTGATCGTGCTCGCTCACATCCCACTCGCGGGAGCGCGATCGGTCAGGGCGCACGCCAGGGCTGTGATGGAACTGTTTGAGCGGAAGCGAGTCCCGCTGGTCCTCAGCGGGCACTGGCATTACGGGGCGGAGTACGGCTCGGGCGTGGCCCCTCCTGGACGGGCCCAGGGCGGTACCCAGTTCGTGGTCACGGTGACGGCCGGCGGTTGGCTGGTCAAGAAACCAGGCGGTCAACCCGATCCGCGAGGCTTCACCGTCATCGCCGTCGAGGATGGACGGATCTTGTCGGTCACGACGCACACCGTTGACAGCGTCGGGGCTCCGAAGAACGGCGCCAGGGTGGACAAGCCATGAGAGCGCGACTTGCATTGCTGCAGTTCCCGCTGCTCTTCTGCTTCGGCGTCCTGGTGGGCCTCTCCGTGTACGGAGCCGACTTCGGGTCGGTGAGCGGCTACCTCTACGTCGTCCCGCTCCTTCTCGGTCCGGTCCTTCTGCCGCGGCTCCGGCCCGGAGCACTCGAGTGGCTTCGCCGCCACGTGCGCAAGCTCGCGGCCCTCGGCGTTGCCCTCGGCGCCGTTGCGTACCGCCCGCTGCACCTCGGATTCTGGGACAAGCAGTCACTCGTGCAATCCGTCGCCGTGAGCGGCCTCGGTCTCGTCTCCGTGGTGGTGGGATGGCTGGCGGTGACGCAGGTGGCGAGCCACCCGGAACGCACTCCGGCGCCGCTGGCGGGGGCGCTCGCGATCGTCGCGGTGTTCTTCTTCCTTTCTCGCTGGTATCCGCTGATTCCCATCCTGGGGGTGGCGCTGTGCCTCGCGCCCGCGGTCACACTCCGGTGGGACGCGGAGGACACAGCAGTTGGGCGACACACAGGCCGAACGCCGTTCCTGAGCGCGCTCGCGTTCTACCTTGCCGCCGAGCTCGGCCAGGTCGTGTGGGACCTGGGCGTCGACTCGTCATGGGGACCACAGGTCGCGCTGGCCTTCGCGACGGCGGCCATCGTCGCCATGGCGTGGTGGCTCGCGGGCGCACGAGTCACGGCCAGGGCCCTCGGACACCCTTGGTTCGTGGCCGGAGCCGGGGTGGCGGCGCTCCTGATCGCCGGCGCCGCAAGCGTGGCCACGGCCTGGCAGCCCAGTTTCGTCCTCCATCCGCTGCGCCAGGTACTGCTCGGGCTCGCCATCGGCGGTCTGATCGTCGCGGTGCTCACCCGGATGCCTGGGTCTGACGCCGTGACGGGCCAGGGCGTGTGGCTCTGGTTCACCATCGGTCTCGCGATCTCTAACGTCTACAGCATGCAACTCGAAGCGTTCCCGGCCGGGCGCCTGGCGTTCGCCCTGCCGGCCATCGGCGCGTTCCTTTGGCAGCAAAGCCCGGCTGCGCAACGGCACCGGCGCGAGCTCGCTGACCCGGCATGAGCATCTGGCGCACTCTTCCGCGTCACGCCCGCGTGCTGCTGCCCCTCGCGGCCGCGCACTTCGGCCTCCTCGTCGCGCTGCGCGTCACGTTCTGGCTCGTGTTCCAGGGCATGATGCTGCGGCTACCCCTCCCCGATCTCGTCAAGGCGCTGTACATCGGCGCCAAGTTCGACATGCGGCTCACGCTCCTGACGCTGCTCCCGCTGGCCGTGTTTGGATGGATCGGGCCGCTCTCCGTGGTCGGCGGGCGGTTGGGCCGCTGGCTGTGGAGTTTCTACCTCGGGATTGCAGTGGGTTTGACCATGCTCGTGTACGAGGTGGATTTCGGCCACTTCGCCTACCTCCACGCGCGAATCAACGCCCAGGTCCTGGGGCTCCTCGCGGACACGGCGATCTCGCTGCGGATGGTGTGGGAGACCTACCCGGTGATCTGGGGGACGTTCGCCCTCGCCGCAGTCGTCGCGGGCTACCTCGCGATCTACCGCTGGCTGGTCCGGCGGGAGCAAGCCAGGAGCGTGACGCCGGTACGACGCTGGCGACGGGCGGCCATCGTCACCCTCGTGGTCATCGTCTGGATTTTCGGGATCTGGGGCAAGGCGCAATGGTATCCGCTGCGCTGGAGCGACGCTTTCTTCGCGACCGATCTCTGGTCGCCGGCACTCGGTCTGAACCCCGTGCTGAACCTCGCCGACACCATGAAGAACAAGGCGCGCGGGTTCGACGCGGCCGCGACGCGCGAGTACTATACCGAGGTCGCGGCCTACCTCGGAGTCGAGCGCCCCGATCCTGCCACGCTCTCGTTCCGAAGGGAGGTTTCGGCACGAGCCGGGGCCCAACGTCGGCCCAACGTGGTCGTGATCTTTCTGGAGGAAGCCGCCCACTACAAGACAGGGGTCTTCGGAAATCCGCTCCAGCCCACCCCGAACCTCGACGCCCTCGCCCGCGAGGGGATCCTGTTCCGCCGCTTCTACACCCCAGCCTTCGGCACAGCGCGCTCGGTGTTCGCCTTCGTGACCGGGATCCCCGACGTCGAGACGCACGAGACGGCGACCCGCAACCCGCTGATCGTCGACCAGCGCACGATCATCAACGCGTTCGAGGAGTACGAGAAGCTCTACTTCCTGGGCGGCAGCCTGAACTGGGGGAACGTCCGTGGCGTGCTTGCCCACAACATCCCGGGCCTGCGCGCCTTCGAGGAGGGCAGCTACAAGGCGCCACGCGTCGACGGGTGGGGAATCTCAGACCTTTCCCTGTTCGAGGAGGCCAACGCGATCCTGCGCCAGATCAAGGACCGGCCGTTTTTCGCCGTCATACAGACGTCGGGGCACCACCGCCCGTACACCATCCCCACCGACAACCGGGGTTTCGTGCGTGCGAGCGTCCCGCCGGAGCAGGTGAGGGCGGCGGGCTTTGCCGACCTCGACGAGTACAACTCCATGCGCTTCATGGACCACAGCCTGGGGGTGTTCTTCTCGGTCGCGCGGCAGGAGGCATACTTTCCCGACACGATCTTCGTGCTCTTCGGCGACCACGGTTCCTTCCGCAGCCTCGCCAAGGTCACGAGCGCCGAAGCCCAATTCGGACTCACCCGCTTCCACGTCCCGGCCGTGATCGGCGGGAGCCCGGTGCCGGGCGCACCCCGGGCGATCGACGCGCCGGCGAGTGAGGTGGACGTGCTGCCGACCATCGCCGGGCTCGTCGGCGCTCCCTACGTCAACACGACGCTCGGTCGTGATCTCCTCGACCCGCGCTTTGACTCGAGCCGTTTCGCTTTCACGATCGACGAGCACTTCCGTGAGCCGAAGATCGGCCTCGTCACCGGGGACATCTACCTGCAGATCCCGACCGGCGGCGGTCCGACGCGCTGGGCGGACTTGCGCGGAGACGGCGCGACCGAGATCGCGGCCGAAGACCCCGAGCGGGCCCGCACCCTCGAGCGCCTGTGCCGGGGCCTGTTCGAGGCCTCGCGCTGGCTGATGTACCACAACGCCCAGCGGAAGACCCCGAGCCCACCCTCAACCACGCCCTGACGCGAGAGCGGCCTGCCCGCCGGCGCGGCCGCCCGTTGCCAGGACCCGCGCCCAGACGAGGATCGGGGCTTGATTCGACCACGCTGACACGAGCAGGTGCGTACCGGGGCCGCCCTGCCTAGCCGGAGAACGCGCCTTCCGGGGGCTCCTCCAGCCACTCCGTGGCGTAGTCCTTCGTGTTCGGGATCACGCAGAGGAACTCCACGTCCTCTGCGGTGCGGTTCTCGTACCAGTGCGCGCAACCTGCCGGCAGGTACATCGCGTCGCCGGCGCGCACCGTCCGCACCTCGTCGCTCATTCCGAGCACCATCTCGCCGCGCACCATCACCTGTTCGTGCTCGATCGTCGGGTGACGGTGGGCCGGGATGCGCGCCTCGGGCGCCAGCAGGAAGCGACGCGT
Source organism: Thermoanaerobaculaceae bacterium (assembly GCA_022865555.1). GTDB lineage: Bacteria > Acidobacteriota > Thermoanaerobaculia > Thermoanaerobaculales > Thermoanaerobaculaceae > RBG-13-68-16. Next base: position 4,540 of record JALHTD010000382.1, read on the forward strand.
GACGAAGTTGGGCGCCCCCTGCTCGGGCCCGATCAGCACTGCCATTCGTGCACCCCGTGCCTTCCTCACAGGCGCCGCGGGCGCAGCCTTTGGGGCAACCACCGCCGGCTTGGTCCGGTTCTCTGCCATGGACACCTCCTCGGCCGCCGTCCCTGCTAGACTCCCCGCCGCATGGAGGCACCGATGCCTGAGGATCGTAAGGTACTACACGAGTTCAAGCGCAACGCCGACGACACGTTGCGCATTTCACTTTCGAACTTCAAGGGCCGCACGTACGTCGACATCCGGCTTTTCTACCAGGACGCCAACGGCGAGCTGGCGCCGACCAAGAAAGGCGTCACGATCACGCCCGAGCTGTGGGACGAGTTCCGGGCCGGCGTCGCCGCCGCCGAGGAAGCCCTCCAGGAGAAGAACCTCTGGCACCCCGCCGGCCAGTCCGCCCCAGAGGAGTAGGCTGCCCCGGGGCACCCCGGGCGGTTTCCCCCCTCACAAAGCGTGCCCCCGGCCCCCGCGCTCGCGGTGAGGTAAGCTTCGGGCTTCTCGCGCCGCCATCACAGGGCAGCGGCGCTCAGGAGCAAGGAATGCACGCAGCCGTTCCGCCATCCTGTTCCGCCCCGAGCGTTCGCCTCGCGGCCGCGCTGCTCATCGCGGTCGCCACGCCGCTCGCCGGCCAGGCTACTGCACCGACCCAGCCGCCGACCCAGGAGGCGCTCGTCGCGCGCCTTCGGGAGGAAGCCCGCACCGACACCCGCGTCTACGAGCGTTTGCAGTTCCTGTGCGACCGGATCGGGCCGCGGATCGCGGGCTCGCTCCCCTTCCAGCAGGCGGTGCGCTGGGCCGAGGCGACCTTCCGTGAGGACAACCACGAGGCCGTACGGAGCGAGCCGGTGAAGGTGCGCCTGTGGGTTCGGGGGCGCGAGCGTGCCGTCATGACCGCCCCTGTCGAGCACGACCTGCCGATGCTTGGCCTCGGCGAGTCGGTGGGCACGACGGGGATCGAGGCCCCGGTCGTCGTGGTGCGAACGCTCGAGGAGCTGGGGCCGCAGGTCAAGGGCAAGATCGTGCTCTTCGAGCCGGACCTCCCTGCGAGCGCGACGGCAGGCGCCCTCTACGGCATCTTCGCGCACTTTCGAACTTCCGGCCCCTCGCAGGCAGCGGCGGCCGGTGCCGTCGCGGCGCTGGTGCGCTCGGTCCCTCCGGTCTCGCTGGCCACGCCGCACACCGGCACCCTGGAGTACGACGCAGACAAACCCAAGATCCCCGCGGCGGCGCTCGACGCCGAGCACGCCGACTGGATCGCCAGGCTTGCACGGGCGGGGGTCGAGGTCCGGGTGCGCCTCGAGATGGAGGCCCACGACGCCGGACTCGTGGACACCGCCAACGTGGTGGCCGAGATCAGGGGCGCGGAGAGGCCGCAGGAGATCGTGGTGATAGGCGCTCACCTCGACTCCTGGGACGTCGGCCAGGGCGCCCAGGACGACGGGGTCGGCGTGGTCCACGTCATCGAGGCGATGCGGTTGATTCGCGGGCTGGGTGTGCGGCCTGCCCGGACCATCCGTGCGGTGCTCTTCGCCAACGAGGAGCACGGCCTCGAGGGCGGCAAGGCGTACGCCGCGGCCCACGCGGGGGAGCGGCACGTGGCGGCGGTCGAAACGGACCTGGGCAGCGGCAGGCCCCTGAAGTGGAGCGCCTCCGGGACCCTGCAGCAGTTGGGATGGTTCCTCACCGCGGCGCAACCGGTCGGTCTGCCCGTGGAGGCGGGCGGGGGTGGTGCCGACATCTCCCCTCTCAAGGACCAGGGGGTGCTGGTCGCCACGCTCCACGGCGACCTCGAGCGCTACTTCGAGGTTCACCACACCGAGGCCGACACCCTGGACAAGGTGGACCCCGCCTTGCTGCGGGAGGGGTTGGGCGTGGTTGCTGCCCTGGCCTGGCGGCTCGCCAACGCACCGCTGCCCTAGCTACGGTGGCCCCACCGCTTGAAGAATTCAGTACAATACCGCGCGACTGCGAAGCAGCTTCGGTCGGGCTGCCGCGGGAGGTGGCGGATGAGACGGTTTTCCATTGGGTTGCTGGCGGTGGCTGCGCTGCTCACGGTGGCGTGTGGCGGCGACAAACTGATCGTTGGCGTCGTGCTCCCCGAGACGGGGCCGAACAACAAGTACGGGGCCTCGTTGAAGGCCGGCATCAAGCTGGCGTTCGACGACGCGGTGGCGAGGCAGTCCCCGAAGGGTATCCAGGCCAGGTACCGGGACTCCTTTTCGAACCCCGAGTACGCCAAGAAAGAAACCGACGACTTGTTCAAGTTGGGGGCGCTGATCGTCATCGGCGGGGCGACCTCGGCGGAGGCGAAGTGGATGATCCCGGAGGCCGAGAAGGCAAAGGCCGTGATCATCTCGCCCTCCGCCAGCGAGCCCGGCCTCGCGGCTTCGAGCAACCTGTTCTTTCGCGTGTACCCCGCCGACGACATCGAAGGCGTGGAGGCTGCCGGTTTCCTGGTGACCCAGCGCAAGGCCCGTACGATTCTCGTCCTCTACCAGGAGGGCATGTTCGCCGAGGGGATGCTGCCGATCTTAACAACGGAGGTCACGAAGCTCGGTGCGAAGATCACGGATAGGCTCCGGATCGGCCCGACCGACTGGGACAAGCCGATCGGCGAAGCACTCACGGCCCAGAAGCCTGATGCCGTCTTCGTTTGCGCGTACGCCGAGGAGACCCTTGCGGCCCTCGAAGTGATCCGTAATGCGAAGTTCCAGGGGACCGGGTGCGTGACATCGGCGTTCGCCATTGGCGATGTCGTCAGACGGGCCGGCGCGCTCGCGGACGGAGTCTTCGTCCCCATTGTCGAGGTCGATCTGGAGTCGCAGAAGGAGCCAATCAAGTCCTTCGTACAGCGCTTCAAGGCCGCCAACAA
>JALHTD010000383.1 GCA_022865555.1 Thermoanaerobaculaceae bacterium
AAAAGTCCTCGACGTAGCTTTGGCTACGCCTCCGAGCTTTTCGCTCGGCTTCCTTGCAATCCGGCGCCCTCGGAATTCTCGCTTTCGTCGTTTACCCGGACAGGCTCCTAGCCGGGGCCAGGCGTCAAGCCGGCACCGATGCGCTCCGGTGCGCCCTCGCCGCGCCACGACCACAGGCCGTCCGCGATTCCCAGCACGAGGCCACCGGCAGGAAAGGCGACGAGACCGAGAGGTCCCTCCGGGAGTCTGAGGAGCGGGGACATGGTGCGCTCGGCAATCACGATGCGGGCGACTCCCGGCTCGCAGGGGGCGCTCACCCCGGCCGCAATGCCGGCGCGCGTGACCGCCAGCGAGCGGCAGCAGGGTGATGGGGAAACCCCCGGGCGCACCCCGCCGTCGACCGCGGCGAGGGACAGTTGGGTGCCGTCGCTCGCGAGCAGGACGTCGGGTTCTAGGAAGGCGAGGCCGCCGCTGCCGGTGACGGGCAGTTCGCGGGTGCCCGAGGACCGCAGCAGGAGCACCTGGCCGGAGGGCCAACGTGCGGTGGCGACGCTCTTGCCGTCGGGGGAGATCGCCAGATGGCGGAACGAACCAGCGGCCGCCAACTGCGGCGCGGTGTGCCCATCGAGGGGCAGGCGCCACGCGCCGTTCCCGTCGATGAACCAGAGTTCCCCCGACGACGGGATGACCTGGGGGAACAGCACCCAGCGCGGCCAGGTGACGAGGGGGGCGCCCTCCGCGCCCAGCGAGCGCCAGACCACCTCGAACCCTCCGGTGGTCGGGCGTGCAAACACCAGTCCACCCTCCTCCCCCTCGCTGCGGCAGCCGGTGCGCAGCGGCGGCAACGCGCTAGCGGCCAGCCATTCGCAGAGCCCCGGCCCGCCGCGGGCGCGCAACTGAGCCGCGGCGAGCAGCTTGAGGTCCAGAGGCGCAGCACTGGGGACGTCGGCGAGAGGCACCACCTCGGCCGAGAGGCGGCGTGCGAACGCGCCCCAGGTCACCTCGTCCCGATCGGCCCTCTCGCTCTCCTTCGGCATGCCGGCCTCGAGTGGCTTGGCCAGGGCGTTGCGCAGCGCCCTCGGCATGGGCGGGAAACCGTCGCCGCTTCCCTTCTGCCAGGCCAGGAGCAGGTCGAAGGGCTTGCGCCGCGCCAGCGCCGCGTCCCCGAAAGCCTCCACGACCAGCGCCGCTGCCGCGGCGAGCGGGGGGCTGGGACCGCCCACCTGGTCCGTGCGCAGCAACCTGGCTCGGCGGTTCTGCCAGCGCGTGTCGGGGTCGAGAACCTCGCTCGCCAGCCGCTCGAGGGCAGGCGCGGCGTCCTTGATCTCGAGCCAGTCCCGCACGGGACGCAGTTCGGGCGGGAGGGCCGCGAGCGTCAGGGAGCCGGCCGTGGCGATGGCTTGGCCGATCATCAGCAGGGGCTCGCTGCAGCGCGGGTCCGGGGGCGCCGGCTTCGCAGCGGCGACCAGCAACGCTGGCGCCACGGTGCGCGCGATCTCGGGGGGATCGGGCTTCACGGCCTTGGGCACCAGGACGAGCACCGTGTCACCGTGCACCAGGGCGACGGCGTTGGAGCCCTCGGTGGCTGCGATCACCACTTCCAGGGGAGGCAGCGCGCCGGAGTCCATCAACCCGTGGATCTGCGCCCCAAGGGCTTTCGAGAGCGCGGTCGCGTCAGGCAGCGAGGCCGGCTCGCCGGCGGTGGACCACCAGCCGGGGGAGAGCAGGAAGCATGCGGCGAGCTCGGGGGTGGCCAGGGCCACATCCGCGAACGGACGGGGTGCCCAGGCGGCGAGGTGGATGGGAATGCCCATGGGAGCAGGTTCTGCAGCCGGCGTGACCGCTCCCGCAACGGTCGCGCCGAGCCAAGCGGCCAGGGCAGGGGCGAGAAGCGTGTGGGGCCCTTGACAAACTCGAAACATGGTCCGAATAATACAGTACGAACCGAGCCACAAAGGAGGACGGGGAATGAATAAGTCAGAACTGGCCGTGAAACTCGCGAAGAAGGTCGGCCTCACTCACGCCAAAGCGGCGGACGTGGTGGACGCGATCTTCAACGCCCACAAGGGCATCGTCGCGGTCGAGCTGGACGCCGGGCGGAAGGTCACCGTTCCCGGGTTCGGCACCTTTGCGACGCGGAAGCGGTCGGCGCGGCAGGGCCGCAACCCGGCAACCGGCAAGGCGATCACGATTTCTGCGCGCAAGTACGCCACCTTCAAGGCTGGCAAGACGCTGAAGGAGAAGATGGCTAAGTAAGCCAGGGAGCGGAGGAGGAGAGATGAACAAGACCGAGTTGATCACCAAGCTCGCGAAGAAGACGGGCCTCACCCAGGCCAAGGCTGCCGAGGCCGTGGACGCCCTCTTCAACGCCAAGAAGGGCCTGATCGCACAGGAGCTGGGTGTCGGCCGCAAGGTCACGCTGCCCGGTTTCGGCGGCTTCACTGTTCGCAGGCGCGCCGCGCGCCAAGGCCGCAACCCGGCCACCGGCGCCACGATCAAGATCCCGGCTCGCGCCTACCCTGCGTTCAAGGCGGGCAAGACCCTCAAGGAGAAGGTCGCGAAGTAGACCCTTACCCT
>JALHTD010000384.1 GCA_022865555.1 Thermoanaerobaculaceae bacterium
ACTGGAGGTGCTCGGCCGCCCCCTTCTCGGAGGGGCTCTCGCTCAGCTCCGCGGCGCAGGGTGCGAGCGTGTGGTGGTGAACCTTCACCGCCACCCGGAGGTGGTCGCCGCGGCGGTGCGCGATGCCGGCAGGGAGACGGTGTTCTCCTGGGAGCCGGAGCTCCTCGGAGGCGCCGGCGGGCTCTCCGCCGCCCGCCCCCTTCTGGGCAAAGGCGCCGTGCTGGTTGGGAACGCCGACGTCTGGTGCGATCTCGACCTCGCGCCGCTGCTCGAAGCCGGCGAGGAACGCACAGCGGTGCTGGCCCTGCTGCCGCACCCCGACCCATCACGCTGGGGCTCCGTCCTGCTCGACGGGGATGGCCGCGTACAGGCGTTACTCCCACCCGGCGCACATCACGAGGGCGAGCGTTACCTCTTCACGGGGTTCCAGCTGATGGGTGCGGAGGTCGTGGCCGGCTTGCCATCCCCGCCGGGGGAGATGCCGGCGGTGTGGGAGGCACTCCGTCGCCGCGGGGCGTTGCGCGGTGTGCTGGTGCGGGGAAGCTGGCACGAGGTGGGAACGCCGGCGGCGTACCGCGAGCTGCTGGCCCGACTCCTCGGCCGGGACTCGTGGGTCCACCCGCAGGCGGAGGTCGCGGAGGGTGCCAACGTCGTGCGCAGCGCCGTGGGTGCGGGGTGCCGGGTGGCTACGGACGCCAAAGTGCTCGAGAGCGTCCTCACGGCGGGCGCCGCCATCCTTGACGGGTGCGAGCTGCAGCGCTGCGTCCTCGCCGGGCCGACAACCGTAGGCGCCGCCGAGGCGCTCTCGGACACGCTGGTTCTCCCGCACGGCCGCTTTCCCCTCCGCTAACGCTTCGGGGGTCTCATCGCCGCACCTCCCGCCACTGCGCCCACCCCCGCTGCCAGAGGAGTGTCCGGATGCGACCGAGGCCCCCGTGCACCCGCAGTGCGAGCACGCGCTCGCGGCCGTCGTTGAAGTACACGCTGGACGGCGTCGCGTGGCCGAAGCGGGAGAAGCTGATGATGGCCGCGCGCCCAGCCCGCAGCCCCGGCTCGGCCAGCGTGCCGTCCCCGGACGGGTCGGGCACCCGCCATTCCCGTGGTACCCCCAGCCGCGTGCCCGCGCTCAGGAACTCCAGCCAGACCCGGGGCCCCAACGCCCTGTCCACGTTTTGCAGGAAGTCCCGTCTCGAGACTCCATTGCTGTTGCCATCGGCCACCATGACGTAGTACGGCCGGCCCTCGAGCTCGGCGAACACCAGCCCGACGTTGCGACAGCTCGTGAGTGCCTCCATGCGCGCACGCAGGGCGTCCCCCGCCACCTGCCGTGCCAGGCGCTCGAGATCCATCCTCCGCCGAGTCTCGGATAGGTTCGGGAGCGCGACTGCAGTCGCCAGTGCGAGAAGCGCCAGCACCACCAGCGCCTCCGAAATCGAGAACCCGCTGTGTGCGTTCATCGTTGCCTCCGTGAACCCGGGGGCGGCCCACGACCGCCCCCGGTCCGTCCACGCCACCTCTGTTGTTGTTTACCTCTGACGCCTCTTCACCTGTCGCGCCTCAGCTCTGCGACTTGGCGGCCTTCGGCGCGCGCGGGAGCTTCACCTTCTCTTTGAGGGTGGTCGTCCCGCCCACGCTCACGTAGGGCGCGAGCTGTGCGAAGCTCTTCTCGCCGATGCCCTTCACCCGTGCGAGCTCCTCGGGGGCCTTGAACGCGCCGTTGGCGGTGCGGAAGTCCACGATTCGCTGGGCGAGGGCCGGCCCCACGCGCGGGAGCAGCTGCAGCTCCTGCACGGTGGCCGTGTTGATGTTGACCTGGGGGCTGCCGGCCCCGGGGGCCGCAACGGCGGTCCCCGCCAGGGCTGCGGCGAGCATCACGCACATCAGGGTACGGGTGGTCATCTCGGATCTCCTTTCGCTCGGTGGTCACTGCTGTCCGCTGTCGGTGCTCCTCTCGTGCGACGCGCCTCCTGCCTGCCGTTAAGGTCCGTGTGCCATCGCTCACCTCCGCACCTCGCTGAGCGAGTCCCGTGCCAGGGTGGCGAGTGACAGTCAAGATACTGAGGACAGATGAGATCCGCGACGAAAGCGACCTCTGGTCGCGGCAGGGCGGTGGTAAGCTTTCCTGTCAGCCGGGAGCGGAAACCTGCTGGGAGCGTCGTCGTGACCTGTACAAAACTCCTGTCACCTGCCGAGGAACCTGTCATCTTCCCGCCGGTGGTCAGCCGCCAGGCGAAGGCCAGTGACATCGAGACGGTCGTCGAGTTGGACCGGCTCTGTTTCGGCCGCCGGGCCTGGTCGGTGCGGGCGTGGTGGGAGGTCGTGACCCTCCCCGAGTGGACCACGGTCGTGCTGGAGGAGCGTGGCGAGTTGATAGCGGCGAGCGTGCTCCTTCTCGCCGGGCCGGTTTTCTGGCTCGCCTCCCTCGCCGTCCACCCGGGCCGCCGCCGCAGAGGGTTGGGCCGAGCGCTGCTGCGCGACGCGCTCGCCCGCGCACGCGACTCCTCGGCTCGGTGGCTCTCCCTCGAGGTGGATCGCGCCAATCGGGTCGCCGTCGAGCTCTACCGGAAGGAGGGTTTCGGCCTGCTGCGGCGTTTCCGTGAGGATGGGCGCTGGCGGCAGGAGATGGTCCGCCGCCTGGGACGCAGGCGCTCGGTGCGTGCTGGCAGCGGCGAGCGCCGAACCTCCGCGCGCCCGGCCTCCTTGATATGATGGGGCGCGCATGAGCGACCTCACGCTTGCCGCCAGGCACATCGCGGTCGAAGGGCCGATCGGGGTCGGCAAGACCGCGCTCGTGGACCTGCTGGCCTCGCGCTTCGAGGGCGTCAAGATCCTCGAGGACGTCCAGAACCCGTTCCTGGAACCGTTCTACCGGGGCAAGGAGGGCGCCGCCTTTCAGGTCCAGCTCTTCTTCCTGCTCTCCCGTCACCAGCAGCACCTCGATCTCACGCAGATGGATCTCTTCACGCACCTCGTGCTCGCCGACTACACGATGCCCAAGGACCGAATCTTCGCCCGCATGAACCTCGACGACGAGGAGTTTCGCCTCTACGACCGCCTCTATCACCTGCTGACAGTGCACCTGCCCAAGCCCGACCTCGTGATCTACCTGGAGGCGAGCGTCGAGACGTGTCTCCGCCGCATTCGCTTGCGCGGCCGCGAGTTCGAGCGCAACATTGATCCCGATTACCTGCGGCGGCTCAAGGAGGCTTACAACGCCTTCTTCTACCGGTATGCCGAGACGCCGCTCCTGGTCGTGAACACCGATGAGATCGACTTCGTCAACAAGACGGAGGACTTCGACAACCTGGTTCAGCAGATCGCCCGCGCCCGCCAAGGGACGCAGGTGTACGTACCGCTCGGATCCGGCTGAGCAAGGACCGAGACCGGCCACGACGAAGCCCGGCGCCCGTCGCGCACACGGAGAAGGCGCCGCTCCTGCCGGAGACGGGACGACGATGACGGTCGAGGGCCACACGCTGCGCTCGCTGGCCTTGTACCGGGCTGCGGCACGTCTCACCGATAACCTTGAGGCGGAGGGTACCCGATGCTGCGACCGTTCCTGCGAGGGAAGATACAACGGGCCCGGGTCACACGCTGCGATGTGAGCAACGTCGGCTCGGTCTCCGTCGATCGTGACCTGCTCGAGGCCTGCGACCTCCTCTCGCTCGAGCGCGTCGATGTCTACAACATCACCCGTGGGACCCGGTTCACCACCTGCTGCGTCCCTGCTCCACCCGGGAGCGGCGAGGTCGCCATCAACGGAGCCGCGGCCCATCTGGCAAAGGTCGGGGACTTCGTGATGATCGCCGCGTACTGCCAGCTCGACCGCGAGGACGTCCCGCGACACCGCGCCCGGGTGGTGCTCGTGGACGAGGGGAACCGCCTCACCGAGGTCCGCGAGCAGACCCCGTTCGACCTTCCCGAGAAGGAGGCTTGAGCCATGGGCTGTGAGGCTCGAGAAGAAAAGGGACGAGTCCTGGCTCGTCCCTTGTTCCTCGTGCCTCGTTCCCGCGTCACATGTACTTGAGCATCTCCTGGGCGGTCGGCGCCTCGTTGTGGTTGGGCGCCAGCGCAATGAACTTCTGAAGCATCTCCTTGGCCTTCGCTGTGTCGCCCATCCGGAAGTAGACCATCCCGAGCTGGAAGATCGCGTCCGCGTAGTTGGGGTCGGCCTCGAGGGCCTTCTCGAGCAGCGGCCTGGCCTTGGCGTCATCGCCCTTGTTCAGGAAGCCCACCGCGTCGTTGTAGTAGAGCGTCGGGTCCGTGGGGTTTGCGACCTTGTAACGCTCCGCGTACTTCTGGTAGGCAGCCTTGTCGCCCTTGGCCTGGGTCGCGTTCATCGCGAGCGCCAGGCACTGCGGAAACTCGGGCTTGATGGACAGACACTTCTCCGCCGACGCGAGGGCATCGTCGTTCTTGCCGGCTTTCTGGTCGATGTCACCCATCGCCAGCCACGCCACGAAGAGGTCCGGTTTCGCGGCTATCGCCTCGGCGAACTTCGCGCGCGCCTCGGCGGTCTTCCCTGCCTCCAGGAGCTCCTGGGCCTCGCGAGCCTCCTTGATGCCGGGTTGCTCGGAGGCCTTCTGCTGCGCTTCCACCTGCAGCTCCTGCACGCTCTTGAGGGTGAACGAGAGCTCCAGCGTCTGGCCTCCGATCAGGGGCTTGTGCATCTGCTCGATCGGCTGGTAGCCCTGGGCCTCGACGTGGAAGAGGTACTGCTTGGTGGCGTCCACGATGAGCGTGGCGAAACCGCCTTTGGCGTCGCTGATCAGCTCCCTGCGGAAGTTCGCGATCTCAGGGCAGGTCAGGACGACCTTGGCGCCAGGGATCGGCTTCCCCTGGGCGTCGGTCACCACGCCCTTGATCCGCCCTTGAGCCTGGGCGAGCAGCAGTGTCGGCACGAGCAGCGCAGCGCCAGCGAAGAAACGCGCGAGCTTCATGGCGTGACCCTCCGGGTCGAGGGGAACGACCCCGACCGGCGGAAGTGTACGCCGCGTCCGACGAGGATTCAACCGGAATGTGAGATTGGGCTTGCCGGAAAAGGGTTGCTTTCGCGCCTGCGGCTCAGTCGAACGAAGGCTCCGACTCGAGTTCGGCCTCGGGATCGGGAACCCCGGTCGCCATTTCAACCACCCACGAGTGGAAGTTGGGTTCGGCCGTGGCCACCGGGAACTCCAGCACCTCGGGCAGTTCGTAGGAGTGGAGCTCACGGATCGCCTCGCTCACCGCGTCAAACAGCGCCCGCCGGGTCTTGATGACCAGCAGGTACTCGCTGTCCTCGCACACCTTCCCCTTCCAGCGGTAGATGGACCGCAGGCAGGGAACGATGTTGATGCAGGTTGCAAGGCGACGCGCCACCAGCTCTTCGGAGATCTCGACCGCCTGCTGCTCGGTGCCCACCGAGGTCATCACGACGCTGATAGGCTCAAGCTCCCCCATGGCGCTCACGGTACCCCGGGGTCGCCCCCTCGTCAAGACGGTGAAAAAGATGTACATTGTCGGTGATCCGCGACCTGGGGGCGTACCGGGTTCGACGGGGGACATGTTGGGCCGCCGGCAGCGTGCCGTGGTCCGCCGCCACGTAAATCAGGCGGAAACACATAGCTGCCAACACTGAGCTAGCACTGGCTGCCTAACCGCAGCCACGTCGTGATCGCCGGCTCCCGCCTGCGAACCTGATCACGGCGACGCCAAAGCAGGCTGGACCGCCGCTTCGCCCGGCAGCGGCGGTCGAGATAGCACGGGCTGGTCGCGAGGGACGGGAGCCTACACCCAGCCTCCGCGACGAGAACCAAACGTAGGCTGCGCACGGAGACACCAGCGGCCCAAGTCTTCCGGACGGGGGTTCGATTCCCCCCGCCTCCACCACTTTCTCTTTGTTTTCACTGCGTGAGGCTTTTTTCTTGCCCGCTGGGTGGGCGGCCCCTCTCTCGTCTTCCACTCCGTGGAGGTTTTGTTTTGCCCCGCGGGCTGGGAGCGGTCGCTCGGGCTGCGCATCGAGCGCAGCCCTCCGACCCGCCTGCGCGTGCGATCCCGCCTTGGGCGGGAGACGTCCCGCGGCAGGGCCCCTCGCTGTTCGCCT
>JALHTD010000385.1 GCA_022865555.1 Thermoanaerobaculaceae bacterium
AGCGCGTCGCAGGCGATATCCATGGCGGCGAGCTGCTCTCGTCGGTCCGACGCCGTGTGGTCGTCCGCGTAGTCGAGCGTCGCGAGCGCACGCGCGATGTCCGCCTTGAAATCGAGCATCCCCTTCCGGTAGATCTTGTCGTCAAGCACGGTGTGCCCCGGGGCGCGCTGCTCCATGAACTCGGTGAAGACGCCCGCCCGGTAAGCGGCGTGCCACTCGGGTGGCAGCAGCTCGAACATGCGGTCCCGCAGCGACCGGCCGCGCCAGTACGGGATCACGGTCTCCTCGTAGGCATCGAGGCACTCGGGCGGGACGCGGTACCAGGTCAGCGGCCGCGAGTCGAGGATGCGCAGGTCCTCGAGGGAGTGGCAGGTGAGCTCGGGGTAGGTCGGGACCGCCTTCGGCCGGGGGCCGCGCTCGCCGACGATCAGCTCGCCGTCACCGATCCAGATCGCCTTTCGCTCGCACAGGAACTTGAAGGCCCGGGCGCGCATCACAGGCGGAGACCAGCGGCCCAGGTTCTCCCGGTAGAACTCGGTCATCAGCTCGGCTCGCTCGCAGGAGATCGTGGGGATCGCCTCGAGGCTCTCCTTCCGCAGCCTTTCGGTGCGTGCATTCATCCGCTCATCCTCCGATCGTCGTCTCGATCCCGATGCCTTCAAACGACGCAGCCAGCTCTCGCATCCGCTCCTCGGTTGGGGACGCCGTCCCGGCCAGGGGGTCCTCCCGCCCGAGCCGCAGGCGCTTGCCGCTCGCGGTGCGGTGGTACGGCAGCAGGCTCACCCGTTGCACCGACGGAGTCGTTGCCGCGAGCCTCGCGGCGGCGCGCATCGTTTCCTCATCGTCGTTGACGCCCGGAATCACCGGTATGCGCAGCCAGATCGGGACTCCGCTCCTTGCCGCCACCGCGAGGTTCTCGAGGATCGGCTCGAGAGGCGCGCCGGTGAGGGCGAGGTGCCGGTCCGGGTCGAGCAGCTTCAGGTCCCAGAGCAGCAGGTCGGCCCGTTCCGCTACCTCCGTGACTACGGTGCTGCCGGCAAAGCCGCAGGTGTCCACCGCGGTGTGCAGCCCGGCCTGGCGGCACGCGTCGAGGCAGCCCAGGAGGAACTCGGTTTGGGCGAGAGGCTCGCCGCCGGAGAACGTCACCCCACCGCCCGACTCCTCGTAGGTGACCCAGTCCCTTTGGACTTCCGCGAGGACCTCTCCGACGGTCCACGTTCGTCCCGCGATCTCCCTCGCCCCGGAGGGGCAGGCCTGGGCACACGAGCCGCACGCAAGGCACCCGGCCGACCCGAGTGCGGAACCGGCCGGCAGCGGTCCCCCCGGGCGCGGGCACGCTTCGATGCACGATCCGCAGTGCAGGCAGCGCATCTCGCTCACCAGCACCTCCGGCGCCGCCGCGACGCCCTCCGGGTTGTGGCACCAGGGGCAGCGCAGCGGGCAGCCCTTGAGAAAAACCGTGGTCCGGATGCCGGGCCCGTCGTGGAACGAGGCGCGCTGGACGTTGAACACTGTTCCGACCGTCTTGCGGGCGGCCACGGCTGCGGCCATCGTTCGCGCACCCCTCCCGTACTCAAGGTAGGTCCCAGGGGTCGCGCCGTCTTGTACCATTGCCGAGGGCGGGTTGCGCTTTTCGCACAACGCACGCCCAGGATGAGACGATGACCGCTCTCTCAGAGCTCGAGGCAAGGGCCGAGGCCGCCGGCTTCGCGCTGCAGCTGTTCGACCGCCTGCCCGACGTCGTCTTCTTCCTCAAGGACACCGCCGGGCGCTACGTCGCCGTCAACGAGACGCTGGTCCACCGCCTGGGCCTGAGCGGCAAGGCAGACCTTCTCGGCCGGACGACCCGTGACCTCTTCCCGGCCCCGCTCGGCGAGCGCTACCTCGCGCAGGACCTCGGGGTGTGCCGGAGCGGGCGGGAGATCTCCGACCTGCTCGAGCTGCACCTCTACCCGAACCATCAGGAGGGGTGGTGCGTCACCACCAAGGTGCCGGTCCGCGGCCGCGACGGCGGGGTGATCGGCCTGGCGGGCACCTCCCGCGACGTGCACTCCCCCGCCTCCGGAAGCCGTTCACTGCAGGACCTGGCGGGGGCGGTCCGCCACATTCAGGAGCACTACGACCGGCCGTTGCGCGTCGAGGCTCTCGCCGCGATGGCGCGTTTGTCGCCCTACCGGCTCACCCGGAGGATTCGGTTGCTGTTCGGCCTCACGCCCGCGCAGCTCATCATCAAGACCCGGGTGGACGCCGCGCGGCGACTGCTGCGCGAGGGCGAGGACCCGATCGGCCAGATCGCCGTCGCCTGCGGCTACTGCGACCAGAGCGCGTTCACGAGGCAGTTCAAGGCGGCCGTGGGCCTCACCCCCGCCCAGTACCGTGAGCGGCGTGGGCCGCCCTGAGCGGCCGAGGAAGAGGCACCAGGTCCCCGGGCCGGCTAGTCCTCGGTGACCTTGTAGACCTCGTCGTGGTCGCGCACGTGGTCGGTCACCTTCAGGCCGACCGAGTCGCCGGCACGCGCGACCGTGACCGGATCATGCTCCACCTGCATGGAGTCCAGCCTCTGCGTGAAGTCGGTGGTGTGGCCCTTGAAGCGGATCGTGTCACCGACCCGCACCTCACCGGCGGTGATCTCGATGCCGGCCACACCGATCTTGGCCCAGTAGTGCGTGACTCGGCCGATTTTCTGCTCGGCCATGGTTTGCGCCCTCCCTGACCGTCGTCCCGAACCGCGGCTCGCGCAACACTCCGTACCGACTACGTTTTCGCGGCTCCCATTGTATGCCGCCCTTGCGATTGGCGCCAGATGCTCACCTCGAGCCCAGAGCCTGGCCACGCAGGGCAGGACCCTACGCCTGGGGGCACCAGCGGGTTGCGCCGGTGGGCATCGGACAGGTCGGGACAGGCCGGTCCCATCCGCTGGGCCGAGAACCTTTTCCCGAAGCACCTCGTTGAATGACACAGACGGCAGGAGGAGGACGACCATGCTTCGACGGGCTCTTGCACTAGCTTCGACGGCCATCCTGACGGCCGGCCTCGCACACGCGGAGGCGACCCGCACTTTGCGGGTGACCCTTTCCGGCGACCCGGCTGCACCCTTTTCGGTCGAGAACCTCGCGGGAAAGATGACCGTCCTCGCGGGCGACGGCGATGCGGTGGTGGCGGTCGCCACCGTCCACGCGGAGAGCGAGGAGTTGACCGCCGCGATGCGCTTCGAACAAGTCACGGGCAAAGACGGCGAGCCGGCGCTCCGGGTCCGGTACCCGCTCGACCGCCACGGCACGGTCCGGTACGCCTCCGGCGGCCACTCCACCGTCGACTACGACGGGCACAGGGTCACCGTGAGCGGCCACAGCGGGGTCATGGTGTACGCGGACGTCGAGGTCCGCGTCCCCCGGCGGGCG
>JALHTD010000386.1 GCA_022865555.1 Thermoanaerobaculaceae bacterium
CGACGCGCTGTCCGGTGTGGGGAGACGGTGCGGCGGTCTTTCGCCGACGCCGAGGGGCCCCGCGCCGGGCAGCGCCGTCGGGTCGATCGCGGAGGCGCTGCGAGTCCTCCGCCGCAGGCGGGGCGGGACGAGCACGCACCGCCACCCTCGGGGAAAACAAAAGCCGTCCCGCAAGGGACCCCATCCACATCACTCACCGCCTCCGAGGCGGGCGAGCGCCGTCACCAGCCGCTCGGCGACCGGCACGCCGGTGGCCGCCGCGAAGTGCCGCCACCCCGGCGAGGGGTTCACCTCCCCCACCAGCCAGCGCTCGCCGTCGGGTATCAGGTCCACGCCGGCGAAGCCCAACCCCACGACCCGGGCCGCGCTCATCCCGAGCTCGGCAAGCCCCCGGTCGAGCTCGACGGCCCGCACCTCCGCGCTGCGGGCCGCGTTGGCGCGGAACTCGCCCGCTCCCGCGCGGTGTTCCGTGGCTCCCAGCACCTCGTCCTCCAGCACCAGCACCCTCCGGCTGACGCCGCCGGGAGGGCAGAAGCGCTGCACCACGGGCTCTTCGCCGAGGCGCCAGAACGAGTCGAGGACGGCCTCCAGCTCCGCAGCTCCGGTGCAGCGGATCACGCCCACGCCCCGGCGCGAGCGGCGCAGCTTGACCACGCAGGGGAAGCCGCACACCGCGGCAGCCGCCGCCGCGACCGCCTCGGGCTCCGAGCCGGCCACGGTCTCCGGGTGTGGCACCCCCGCGGATGCCAGGGCGCAGGCGGTGAGCCAGTGGTCCCGGCCGGTCCGGATAGCCGCGCCGTCGTTGAGCGAGGGCACCCCGGCCCGCTGCAGCGCCCCCAGAACCGCCAGCGTGGAGTCCGGACGCCAGTTCCCGACGCGCGGCAACACGGCACGCACCTCGCCAAGCGGCAACGCTCGCCCCTCGGACCACACGCCGGGCCGCGCCGCGCTGGCCACCAGCCGCAGGGCGTCCAGGGTCAGGACCCGGTGACCGAGCCTGTCGCCGGCGGCCTCCAGTTCACGGTAGACACCGAGGTCCGGTCGCGCGGTCAGCACCGCCACGGTCGACACGCCGCTAGTCTAGTCGGGATCGGTCGGCCGCGGCCTCAGCTCGCGCCGGTGAGCCGCCCGAGGAGGGCGAGGAGGTCCTCCTCGTCGAACGGCTTGGTCATGTAGAAATCGGCGCCGGCCGCCATCGCCCGTTCCTGGTCGGTCTTCTGCCCCAGGGCCGTCAGCATCACGATCTTGATGGCCGAGAGCTTGGGGTCGGATTTGACGGTGCGGCAGACGTCGAAGCCGTCCCGTCGCGGCATCATCGCGTCCAGAAGAACGACGGGGGGCTGCAGACGGCGAATCTGCTCGAGCGCTTCGTCGCCGTTCTCCGCGGTGACCACCCGGTACCCCTCCATCTCCAGGATGAATGAAACCGTTTCGCGGATGCTTGGTTCGTCGTCCACGAGCAAGATCAGTGGCT
Organism: Thermoanaerobaculaceae bacterium; assembly: GCA_022865555.1. GTDB lineage: Bacteria > Acidobacteriota > Thermoanaerobaculia > Thermoanaerobaculales > Thermoanaerobaculaceae > RBG-13-68-16. The sequence continues at coordinate 1,475 of JALHTD010000386.1, forward strand.
CAGCCACGATGCTCCTCCGCCCGGCGCACGACCATGATCGTGCGGTCGTCGATGTGTGACGCCCCCCTTGAGAACATCGAGATCTCCCTGCTCACCGCGGCGACCACCTCGGCGGCGGAAGGCGCGCCGGCCGCGAGCGCGCGGTACAGGCCCTCGACCCCGAACGTCTGATTGCCCTCGCCGATGGTCTCGCTGATGCCGTCGGAGTAGAGCACGAGGGCGTCCCCAGGGCCAAGGGCTCCCTCCTCCACCGGGTACTCCTCCCCCGCCTGGACGCCGAGCGGGAGCCCGCCCTTCTCCAGAGTCTCGAAGGAGCCGTTGGCGCGCCGGATCAGGGCCCGGGGGTGCGCGGCCGTCGAGATGGAGAAGCGACCGCTCTCGGGATTCACGAAGGCGACCACCGCGGTAGCCATCGTGAACGTGTTGAACTCGCCGCGCGTGAGCTGCTCGTTCACCATGGCCAGGAGCTCGCCAGGCGTCTCGACCGCGTCCGCGAGCGCGTCGAGGCGAGCGAACAGTGCCGAGAGCGCCAGCGAGACCCCGATCCCGTGGCCCGTCAGGTCGATTACCCCCAGCGCAACGCCCCCGTGGTGCAGGCGTCTCTGGAGGAAACCGTCGCCACCGACCTGCGTCACCGGCTCGCAGCGGGCTGCCACCTCGAGTGACCCGTAGCGTGCGACGGGAGGGGGGAACAGGCGCTGTTGGATCTCCGCGGCGATCTCCAGCTCCCGAACCATGCGCGCGGTGTGCTCCGCCTCCTGGATCAGGATCCGGTTGGTCAGGGCGACGCTCGCCAGGTCGGAGAGCAGCTGCGCCAGCTTGAGCTGCTCCGCGGTGAACATCGGGTCCCCCACCCTGCGCAGCACCATCACGACCCCGAGCACGCGCTCGGCGCTGCGCAGCGGCACCAGCAGGCAGGGCTGGTCGGGCTCGACCGCCACCTGCAGCTCGCTCTCGACCGGCTCCTCCGCCGTGCTCGAGAAAGCCAACGCCTCCCCGCGGTCGAGCACGTGCGCGACCAGCACGGAGACGGCGAGCCGGTCCCCGACCCGGAGCCCTTCCGGGAGCTTGCCCTCCGCCACCTCGAGGCTCTTGCCGTCCCAGTTCAGGATCACGACGGTCTGAGGCTCCATCACGGCGAGCCGGTCCACCAGCCAGCGCGCGATGTCCCTGTCCGCGAAGCCGCGGCGCAGCAGCTCGCCGGCGTAGAAGAGGAGGTTCTGCTCCCACCACAGTCGGCGCGTCTTGGAGGCGAGGTCGTCGATGGTCGCCCGGGCGGTGGCCATCCGCTCCAGCGCGGAAACGGCAAGCGCTCCCAGCTCGGCCCGTTCGGGTGGGATCGCCAGGGTTCCCCGGTAGTCTCCGCACGCCACCGGCAGCTCCAGGGTGGCCAGCTCGTGACTCCCCGCCTGCCAGATCAGCTCGCCCGCGGGGTCCAGGAGCACCGCGCCGCCCACCACTCGCGCCAGCACGTCGAGGAAAGGCTGGACGTCGCGGGCAAGCAGGAAGCGTGTCACTTGCGACGCTCGCCGGTCGGGAGCAGCATTGTCACGACCGTCCCCGCGCCCTGCTCGGAGGTGATCTCGAGGGTGCCGCCGTGGTTTTCCGCGACACGGCGAGCGACCGCGAGCCCCAACCCGAGGCCTCGCGGCTTGTCCGTGAGGACGTTGCCGCCCTGCCAGAACACCTCGCAGACGTGGGGCAGGTCGCCGGCCGGGATCCCCACGCCTTTGTCCTCGACCCGCACCTCGACCATCGAGACGGTGCCGCGCCGCACGGGCTTCACCATCACGGCGAGGCTACCGCCCTCGCGGTTGAAATCGACGCCGTTCTTGACGATCGCCCGCAGCGCCGCTTCCAGCTGGTCGGCGTCGCCGGTGATCTCGTCGAGCCCGGTGGCGACCTTGACCTGCACGGACAGCTGCCGCTGAGCGATCTCGCCCTTGAGCGGCGCCAGCACCCGTTTCAGCAGCTCGGTGACGCTCACCCCGGTCGGCGCCGGTCTGCCCTCCGGCACCCCGAGGACCGCGGCCTGCAGCGCAGAGGCGATCAGCTCCGCGAGGCGCGTGGACTCCTGGGTGATGATCTCGATGAACTTGCCCGCCTTCTCCGCGGGCACCTCGTCGTAGCGAGTCAGGATGCGGCCGGCCGTCTGGATGGCCGTCACCGGCGTGTTGAGCTCGTGGGCGATGCGGTTCAGGAGGTCGCCCTTCAGCCGCTCGAGGTCGCGAAGTTGGCGGTTGGCCGCCTCGAGGGTGAGGTTGCGGTCCTCCAGCTCCTCAGCGAGCTTCCGAGCGTGCTGGAGCGCCTCCTGCAGCTCCTTGGTCCGCTCGGCGACGGCCTCCTCGAGCGAGCGGTTGAGCTGCTCGAGCGAGCGCCAGGCGCGCGCGTTGGCGAGGGCGGTGGCCGCATTGGCGCCCATCGCCGTCGCGAGCTCGAGCTCCTCGTCCTCGAACGGGCCTCGCGCATTGTCCGCGAACGCCGTCACCAGGCCGACCGGGCGGTCCTGCGCCACGAGCGGCACCGCCAGCACACCAATCAGGTTCAGATTCCGCACTTCCTCCATCCAGGGTGACTCGATCAGCTGCGCAGGCTCCACCTCGTCCACCCGCGTGATGAGCGGCTGCCGCGACGCGAGGATGACCTCGGCCGGCGACTTCCCCCCGGCCTCGCGCCGCGCCAGCGGGTCGTTGGCCATGCCGCGTCGCAGGATCTCGACCAGCTCACCGTTCTGGTCTACGAGGAGAAGTGAGCCGCACGCGACCCTGAGCTCGGCGAGAAGCCGGTCGAGGAAGCCGGCGGTGACTTCCTCGGGCTCGCGAGCGAGCGTCATCAGGCGGCCGAACTCGTTGATCGAGCGCAGATTCGAGACTGTTCTCTCGAGATCGGTGGTGAGGCGGTCCAGCCGCATGTTGAGGTCGGTCATCGCGAGGTTGGCGCGCACCGCCTCGGTGATCAGATCCTCCTCGTGCAGGTCCTCGCCCTTGGCCGCCGGGTGCACAACCACGGCCGACTCGACCGTGGTGGCCAGGGCGCGGCGCGCGAGCGGAAGCAGGGCGTTGTTCACGTTCGCAACGACGCGGTTGAGCGCATCCGGCTGGGCCGACAGGCCCAGCCGGTCGGCGACCGAGAGCACGGTGGCCTGGGCGATTGCCGAGAACGCCTCGACGACCCCGGCCCCCGAGGTGGCCACGGTCTCGAATACGGGGTAGCCGCGACCGTTGAGCGCCTCGTCCAGCTCACTGCGCGAGAGCACCTCAGGGAGGTCGCGCTTGTTGTAGCTGAAGACCATCGGAACGGTGTCGGGGTCGAGCCCGTTGGCCTTCAGGTTTTCCGCCAGGTTGGCGAGGCTGTCCTGGTTCGCGCGTGCTAGCGCCCGCTGCGAGTCCGCGACGAACATCACGCCGTCGCACCCGGCCAGAACGGCGCGGCGCGTCGCGTTGTACTGCACCTGCCCGGGAACGGTGTAGAGCTGCAGCATCAGGCGGTAACCGCGCACGCGACCGAGGTCGAGGCCGAGCAGGTCGAAGAAAAGGGTCCGGTCGGAGGCCGTGTTGAGGGTGTACAGCTTGGTCCGGCGCTGAGGGTCGGTGACCCGGTGGACGAACTGCAGGCAGGTGGTTTTCCCGCACAGGCCGGGGCCGTAGTAGACCACTTTCAGCTTGACCTGCCGGTACTGGTTGTCAAACTGAACCATCGCGCCCCAGCTCCCTCGCCTCACCTGGCAGTTCGACAACGAACACAGCGCCGCGCACCCGCCCCGGCTCCGCCCAGATGCGCCCTCCGTGATGCTCGACGATCTGGCGGGAGATCGTCAGGCCCAGCCCCGTGCCGCCCCGCTCCTCGCCGGTCTCCAGTTGCTGGAAGCGTTCGAAGATCTGCTCCTCGCACCCCGGAGGGATCCCCGCCCCCTCGTCCTCGACCTCCAGCCGCACCCCGCCGTCGTGCCACGGCTCGTAGCGCAGCCGCACCGCGCCGCCGTCGGGCGAGTGCTTGATCGAGTTCGACAGGAGGTTGACGAGCACCTGGGTCACCTTGTCGCGGTCGAGCGTCACGACCACCGGCTCATGCCAGGGCTGCACCTCGAGGGCCAGGTTGCGCTCACCCACCAGCGCGACGAATGACTCCTGCACCTCGCGTACCAGCTCCGCCAGAGAGGTGGGCGCGAAGCTCCACTCCACCTGGCCCGCCTCGATCTTCGCGAGGTCGAGGAGGTTGTTGATCAACCGCGTGAGCCGCCGCCCCTCCCTATGAATCACCTCGGCGAACCTCTCGACCGACTCGGGCCGCTTGCTGCCGTAGCGCAGCAGGACGTTGGCGGCCGAGAGGATGGCGGACAGCGGCGTGCGGATCTCGTGCGAGACCGTGGAGAGGAACTCCGTATGCCGCTCGTACAGCTCCTCGAGTTCGGCGGCGCGGACGATGTACCGGCGCGTCGCACCCACCCGCCTCAGCCCCGCACGCACACGCGCGATCATCTCTCCCCACCGGCAGGGCTTGAGGAGGCAGTCGTCCGCGCCGTGGTCCATCGCCGCGAAGAGCTCTTCGGGCGACGCCATCCCGGTCATCAGGATCACGTAGACGTCGGCAAGGACCCGGTCTTCCCGAATCCGGCGAAGAAGCTGCAGCCCGTCCAGCCCGGGCATCACGACATCGGTGAGCAGGAGATCGACGTTGCCGCGCTTGAGGGTGCTCCAGGCCTCCGTGCCGTCACTGGCGGTGACGAACTGCACGTCGGGGAACTGATCTCTGAGGGCCGCGACGATGGCGGCGCGCAGCTCCGCATCGTCCTCGACGACCAGCAGCGTCTGCCGATGGCTCGAAGCGTCGGGCACCATGAGAAGATTGTAACAAGAGCTGGGGGAAAGACCTCCTCGGCCCTTCCGAACGAATCCGAGCTTTCGAGAGAGGCTACTCCGCGCACTGCTTGAGGCGCTGCACGGAGAAGCCCGGCACCGAGATCGCGGCCGGCCGACCGCGCATCGCGGTCGCCCGCATCGAGGCGGCCTGGGCCGAGAGACCGACCGTGCTGATCTGCGCCTCGATCGTGGTGGGGTCTCCGGTGATCGCGCTGCGCACCGTCGCGTACGGGTAGACCATCGCGTTGTTCGGGCCGTCGATGATGTAGACGGCGGCCGTGCCGCCTTTCAGCCCGACCGGGATGCGGCCCTGCACGTGGCCGTAGGGCGGTACCGGCAGCTGGTAGTTGTGCACCACGTTGCCGCTCGTGTCCTGCAGGTCCACCCGCGCGGTGACCCACGCCCCGGTCCACGAGGCCACCCCGATGCTGGTGATGAACTCCCGATCGTCGGTGAGCTGGGGCAGGTACGCGATGAAACCGTATGCGAGACCGAGGTTGGCGGGGAAGCCCGCGAAGTCCTGGCCGAACTCACCCCCGAAGCCGAGCGGGTTGAGAGTGTAGTTGCGCGCGAACACCGCGAAGTCACAGGTCGTGTCCCCGGAGGTGTTCGGGCACGAGTTGGCATCGGGGTCCGCGTAGACCAGCAGCGCGCCGGTCTGGCCCCGCGCGTCAAAACCGTGGGGGCCGAGCACGTCCCAGAGGTTGAGGGTCTCCCACGGCTGCAGGTCGATGGGAGGTGCCGTCGGAACCCCGCTGCCGTTGTCCTGCCCGGTCGGCAGGAAGGCGACCTTGACGATCAGCATGCGGTTCTGCGGGTTGTAGAGCGTCAGGTCGGTGTGCCAGTCGGTCCCCGACCAGCCCTGCTTGTTCGCGACCGCGGTGACGACGTAGGCGCTCGTCAGATCCCTGCCCAGCGCCGTGCCGGCCAGTGCCAGAACGACTGCGGCGACCACGAGCTTGCGGACCATGGCGCACCTCCGCCCCGGTTTTCTGCACGGAGCGTGCCAGAGCCCGGGCCATGTCCGCGGGCCTTGATCCGAGCACTGTCCTTTTTTCCGGTCACCGAGCCGCGCCGGGTGTATCTTTGATCTGACGGGGGTACACCGTGCGTTCGACTCTCGGCCTCGTGGGCCTGCTGTTCGCCCTTGCGGTCGCCCTGCTGCTGGCGGCGCGCCAGACCCGGCGTGACGTGGAGGCGGTGAGGAGCGTGACCTTAACGACCCAGACGGACGTCGCTGCGCGCCCCTTCGACCCGACGGCGGCGGACCGCCTCGCGGCGCGCCTGCGCCTGCTCGCGGACCAGCCGCAGCTGCCCGTTGACGAGCTCCGCCAGGCGGCCGAGCAGGCTGCGGGCTGGACCGCAGCGCTTGCCCCAGGCACGTTCGACTACCACATGGCGGTCAACCTGCGGGGGGCGGCCGACGAGCTCCTGGCCGCTTCGCCCTCGCTCTCCGACCCGCACCGGGAGCGCGCGCGCCGGTTCGTCGAGCAGGCTCAGACGCCCCCGGGCAGCCCCGGCGGCGGACCGCCAGGGGCGATCGGCGGCGTTCGCGACCAGCTCCAGAACCTGCAGCAGCACCGCCAGGAGCAGGTGCAGGACACCGACCGCGAAGCCCACTGAAGGGTTCCTTCTTCCACTGCGTGAGGCCTCGTTTTGCCCCGGGGGCAGTGAATACCCCCCACCCGAAGGCAAGCGGCTGTGCAAGCGGGGCCGGAGTGTAGGTATCGCCAGACAAATCGTGCGGGTGCCGGGCGAACAGGAGGGTGGGGGTGAGATCCGCCCCGCGGGCGACAGGAGCCATGGCGCCCGAGCGTGCGGGCCCCGAGCGGCCAGACCGGCGGGTGGAGACGCTGGCCCCGACCG
>JALHTD010000387.1 GCA_022865555.1 Thermoanaerobaculaceae bacterium
CCGCACCGCGGGTGGCCCGCACCCCGGCGTAGAGCCAGGCACAGATCGCCGCCAGCACGAAAAGCATCACGAACCACGCCGCCATGAAGAACGGGTAGCGCGGTTGCGCGAGCAACTGCCCGGCCTGCTGAGCCGCTGCGTAGCGCGGCATCAGCACGGCAAAGTTGGTGATCCCGCTCCAGATCATCCAGGCGACCCAGCCGCCCAGAGCCCCCATCCAGACCCTCCGCGTGTTCACGGTCGCCATCGGACACCTCCCCCTTCCTGCATCTGCGCGCAGCGTAACACAGGGCGCAAGCGGTCGGGCGCTGCTACGGCTGGACCTCCTCGAGGAGCTTGAGGAAGCGGTCGTAGGGCAGGGCCTGCCAGCTCTCCGCGGTCACCGCGCCCTCGGTACGAGAGATCAGCGAGACCCGATGGGCGGTCTCCACGTCCGGGGCGTCGTAGATGTCCATGAAGTCGTAGGGGCCCAGGATCGCGTAGTGGGCGATCCACTTCACATCAGGGCACAGGCTCTGGACCTTCTTGAGCCACTCCTTGCCCATCGCGCGGCGACCGCGGGCGTCGTGCACGCTCTCGGGGCGCAGGCGGGTCATCAGCACGAACGTAGGCATGCAACACCTCCCTGGGTTTCCACACCCAATCTCGGCCATCCCCGCCACGAGTGCAACCCTGTGGAGGGGTCCACCGCCTGGTAAGCTGGCCGCGATGGCGAGCGACAGCCCATCCGGCACAGGGCTGCACGTCGTGCTGGTGCACCCCGAGATCGCCTGGAACACCGGCAACGCCGGGCGTACCTGTCTCGCAGCGGCGGCGCAACTGCACCTCGTGCGGCCGTTGGGCTTCTCCCTCGAGGAGCGCGAGGTCCGCCGCTCGGGGCTCGACTACTGGCCGAGGGTACGACCGGTCGTCTGGCAGGACTGGGCGATGTTCGAGGCCGCCCTGCCCGGGCTCGGGGAGCCTTTTCTGTTCTCGGCGGAGGCACCCCGCGAACTCTGGGACGTGACGTTTCCGCCCAGGTCGGTGCTCGTGTTCGGCCGCGAGAGCGGTGGGCTGCCCGACCAGGTGCGAGCCCGCTTCCCCGATCGCCTGATCTGCATTCCGATGGCGGACACGAAAATGCGCTCGCTGAACCTCTCCACCGCGGTCGCCATCGCCCTCTACGAGGTGCTGCGCCAGCATCGCAGCCGAGCCCTTTGAGCTCGCAGTGACTCGTTCGTCGCAACTTCGTGGCGACGCCCGCGCATCATGGTGCGCCGCCGCAGGGAGCAACCAGTTCTGAGGTAGCCGACGCCGCCGTGTCCGGCTTTCAGTTCGTCTCCCTCGCGGCGCCCGGTTCAGGCGCGCCGCAGGGTCGGACCGAACAGGAACAGGTTGGCGCCAAGGCGGCCCGCCAGAACGGCCACCGCCGCGGCGAGCGCGCCAACCAGGTCGAGGGCGCCGATCCCCACCGCGAGCGTGGCGAGAATCCCCACCACCTCGACGCCGGTGGCCCACGTGATCAGCGGCGTGCGACGCGCGTGCACCAGGACCGAGCGCTGGAAGGAGAGCACCACCTCCAGCGCCGGCATCAGCCAGAGCACCCGCAGCGGCATCAGCGCAAAGCGGGTCATCTCCATCGAGAGCCCCGACACCGTGTGGAGCCACCCGACAGCCAGCGGGGAGAACGCCACCAGCGCCAACACCCCACTGGTCACCGCCGCGAGAATCCAGGCGAAGCGCCTCAGCGGTGCGAACCCCTCACGGCCCTCACCGAGCAGGGCAATCCCCACCTCCTGGTAGGCCACCCCGCCGCTTCGGAACGCGAACACCAGCGAGGCCACCACCGGCATCACCGCCAGCGACTCAAGGCCGGAGCGGCTCCGTCCCAGGAAAAAGGTCACCAGCGGGTTGACACCCATGGTCAGCAGCGACGTCATGGCGAGAGGCGTGTAGAAGCGGACGATCGCGCGGGTAGTGAGGGGCGGACCGGGCATCTTCCCCGAGCCGCGCATCAGATCTTTCACCACGATGCGCGCCATGAAGCGGCTCGCGATCGCTTCCATCGTGACCCCGGCCGAGAGCGCGGCTGCCCCCACCCAGGCGCCCGGCAGCTTGGTGAAGGCGTAAAGGCTCAGCGCCGTGACCGTCATGCCGAGCACCCGCACCACTGTGCCATAGGCCACCCTCCGGGTCAGGTTGTGCCGGATCAGGATCCCCTGGTAGAAGCGGCGGTACCCGATCGCCGCCGGCCAGGGCAGGAGGATGGTGACGGCGACGTGGGTGAGCGCCGCGACCTCGTGAGGAAGACCGATCAGCGTCTCGGCCACGAAGCGGAACACCGGCGGCAGCAGCAGCACGCCCATGAGCGCCGTAATCAGGGCGTTGAGCGCGTAGGCGAAGCGGCGGAGCGCGAGGAACGAGCCGCGGTCGCCGACGAGGGCGGTCGACGCGCTCATCATCATGATGATCGGCGACTCGATCAGCAGCGCGAAGGAGAACGCCACGCCATACGCCGCCAGGTTGAACTTCGCCTCCCCGAGACGGGCTATCACCGCGGCAAGAAAGGGCCCCTCCACCGACATCATCAGCCAGGTGGCCGCTAAGGGCGCCCAGAAAAGGAAAATCCGGCGCATCGTCAGCTCGTGGGTCTGTTCCACCTTTGCACCTGCGCCAGCATACCGCGCGCGCGGAGCGCTCTCATCGGCCCCGGAGGGCTTTGTTACCATGCCCCCGGGGAGGTGCTCGCATGCTGAGACGCCGCGCATCACTCGCGCTGCTGGTCCTCGCGCTGCTGGTGGCCGGGCCCGTCACATCCGCGCCGCCCGA
>JALHTD010000388.1 GCA_022865555.1 Thermoanaerobaculaceae bacterium
CCCGACCGGGTCCGGGTACACGTAGCCCTTGCAGTCGCAGTCATCGCGCAGGCAATGGCGCTTGCGACTGAAGCTGTGCACGCCGTCCGGATGGCCGCAGGTGGCGCAGGCGGCGGGGGCCTCGGCGTCGGGCGGTGCCTCGGTCGGTCCGACCGCCTCTTGCTGCGCGGCCTGCAGGTCGGGGTCACTGTCGCTGAGGGTGATCGCAGGGGCATGTGACCCTCGGCGCTTCTGACGGACCTCTTCTCCCTGTTCGCCGGAGATGGTCACACTCTTGCCAGCGCCACTCACGGTGAGGCTGGGTCCAAGCGGAACGGAGGCAACCAGATCATCGAGCGCCCTCTCGAATGGCAGCGTCGGCTGGAAGGTGCCGCCCTGAATCTCGGCAGACAACTTCTCGATCGCCTCCTCGAGGCCCTTGATGTCCTTGTTGTATTCAGACACCACTCCGGCCTTTTCCTCGCAGGTCTTGACCCACGCGGCCACGAGCGAGGCGAGTCGGTGCTCTGCATCCTGACGAGTTGGATTCGTTGTCATGGTGTCCTCCTAGTTGAGTTGCGCGCGACGAATCGGGATGATGGTCAGCTTCCGCCACGCCTCGCTGTGCACTGCACGCGCGTGGCGCTGCGCCGGGGTGACGTGTCGCCAAGACTGAGCGAGGATGCGAAGGGCCAGCCGTTCGAGGGCCAGCCAAAGCCGGACGTTTGCGCCCTTGACGATTCGGCGGCTTTGCCCCATCATGGCGTTGACGAGTTTCATTGCCGTTCCTTTCCGCCCCGGTGCTCGCCGGGGCCTTTCGTTTTCATGGCTCACTCTCGACGGTGGTCCTCTGCTCGATGGCTTTGCGGAAGTACGCCTCGCGCACCTGCGGGCGACCGTTCATGCGCGTCACCGGGAAGAGACCCCTCTTCGCCCACCGCGAGATCGTCTTGACCGAGCGACCGGCGAGGGCCGCGCACTCCGCGTAGGAGAGCAGGCGAAGGGGAGGGGTCACGGCCGCCTCCCGGCCACCGCGCACTCCACGTCCTCAAGTTCCCGTTCCGCCCGGTGGACCTTTCGTTTCAGGTCCTCCAACTCGCGCGGTGTCACACTCGGAGCTGCGAGGATTCGCTGCGCGCAGGCCAGCGCTTCACCCGCGGCCTCGGTCGCGTCGGCGATCTCCAGCAGCGGGGGGCCATCGGGTGCCGGTGCATCCTCGACCAGCGCACCGAGGACAAAGGCGCGGTCCGAAAGCGGCAGACCGCACACGAGTTCGACGAAGCGCGCGAGACTGCACGGCGTCTCACGGTGGAGGACGGACGAGACGTACTGCGGAGAGGTCCCCGGCAACGCCGTCTTCTGCCGCCCGGCGTAGACCTCGTGCAGCCGCTCGAACGCGGCATCGAGCCGGAGTTGCGGCGGCCCCCCGGAATCAACTTGCCCGCGTGGCAGGCGGGGCGCAGCGTAGGAGTGATGGGTAGAGGGCATGAGTCTCGCAGCCTTGCCGAAAAGTTGCTCGAAGGTCATGCCCGGTTCTTTGCTTTGGCAGAAGGCAAGGATCGTCTTGGCAGTGTCGAGAGAGCATCCACTTTTCCCAGAGAGGAGCATCGAAACG
>JALHTD010000389.1 GCA_022865555.1 Thermoanaerobaculaceae bacterium
CTCCAGTCGATATGGCTGGTGCACGTCGCGTTCAACCTGGAGGACTTCGAGCAGGGCATGTCCTTCGGGCGTCTCGACCAGATACTCTACCCCCTGTACCGGACGGACCTCGAGGCCGGCAGGCTCACACGTGCATTCGCGGCCGAACTCCTCGCGGCCTTCGGGCTCAAGACATGCGAGACCATGCCCCTCTACTCCGAGCGCATAGACAAATTCTTCAGCGGGAACGGCGTGGCACAAGCGATAACGGTCGGGGGGACCGACGCGTTCGGCAAGGACGTCACCAACGAGCTGTCCGCCCTCATCCTCGATTCCTACGCCCAGATCCTCACCCGGGAGCCCGCCCTTCACGTACGAATACACCCCGGCTCGCCGCCGTGGCTGATGGAGAAGGCGGTCGAGGTCGTGCAGCTCGGGACCAGCAGGCCTTCCCTGTTCGGCGATACCGCCGTTGTCGAGGCGCTCGAGGCGGCGGGCATCAGCCGGGAGCACGCCCGCGACTACGCGGTCATCGGCTGCGTGGAGATGGCGAGCCAGGGCCGCACCTATAACTCCTCCGACGCCGCGCTGTTCAACCTGCCCCTCTGCCTGGAGCTCGCCCTCAACGAGGGCAGGCACTTCCCGAAGCCGGGCAGGACCGAGCGACGCTCGCGGATGGGGGCGCCGACTCCGCCCGTCAGCCGGATGAAGAGCTTCGACGACGTCGTGGAGGCGTTCCGCGCCCAGGCGCGCGACGGCGTGGACGAGATGGCCAAGGTCATCGGCTGGCTGGAGGAGGTCTACCGAGTCCACCGTCCGACCCCGATAAACTCAATGCTTACCCAGGGGTGCCTCGAGACGGGACAGGACGTCACCTGGGGGGGAGGGATGTACGACTTCACGTCAATCCAGGCCGCCGGGCTAGCGAGCGCGGGCAACTCGCTGTTCGCGATAAAGCGGCTGGTGTTCGACGAGCGGCGCATGAGCCTCGAGGAACTGGTTCGCGTGCTCAAGGACGACTGGCGGGGCCACGAGTCCCTGCGCGCCGAGGTAGGCCGGAAGTTCGCCAAGTACGGCAACGGCGATGCCGAAGCCGACGCTATGACCCAGGTCGCGGCCGACACCTTCGCCGACGCGGTGAGGTCACGCCGCAACAGTCGCGGCGGCCGCTACATCCCGGGCTTTTACTCCATGACGTGCCACATCGGGTTCGGCAGGATAACCGGCGCACTGCCGGATGGCCGGAAAGCCGGCGAAAGGCTCTCAAACGGTCTCGCGCCCGTGGACGGCACCGAGCTCGCGGGGCCCACAGCTGTCCTTCACTCGGCGGCACGTCTCGACAGCCGCAAGTGGGGTAACTGCTGCGCGCTGAACATGAAGTTCGACAAGCCGGTGGTGCAGGGAGAAAAGGGCCGGGACGTGCTGGTGGGGTTGTTCAACGCGTACTTCGAGCTGGGGGGCATGCAGGTACAGGTCAACGTGCTCGATGCCGACCAGCTGCGGGCCGCCCGCGAGGACCCCACGCTATATCCCGACCTGGTGGTCAGGGTCGCGGGATATTGCGCCTACTTCAACGACCTCCAGCCCGCGGTGAAGGACGAGATAATAGAGCGCACCGC
>JALHTD010000390.1 GCA_022865555.1 Thermoanaerobaculaceae bacterium
CCGGCGAGCCTTTCTTCGTCACCTTCGCGACGAACTCAACGATGGCCTTCTTCGCGCTGCCTTCGTTCCACGAAGCGAGCGGGTCTGCCTTGAGCGATGTTGCGGGGTCGGCTGCCCGCGCGACGTTCGTGAGCGCGGCTGTGATGAGGACCCCGAGAGTCAGGACCTTCACGATGATCCGTGTCATCCTACGCCTCCCTTCCTTCCCGACCCGTGGCCAGCGGACCGGTCCCGCCCCCGGAGGGACGGGACGCGGCCCGATATGCCGGCTGTCGCTAGGTCAGTCGTACCGTCATTTGCTGGTGCCGGTGGCACCGGTCTGGAGAGCTTCCAGCACCTGGTCCACACTGAAGCTCCCGGATTTCTGGCTGGGCGGGTATTCCTTGAAGCTCTGGATGAACTGGCCCACGACCATCTGGGCGGGAACGAACATCCAGAGCTTGTCGCCGGCCCAGCGGAACCACATCTGGGATTCGCCGTAGAACCGCTCGAACGGGTCCTGACGCAGGTTGATCACGAGCGGCATGTTGGGTTGGATTACCTTGCCCGACGCGATGTTTCCCTCCATGATCTTGAAGCTGATCTTCCAGTCGTCGATGCGAATCGCGTTGAGGTTCGCGTTGTCGTCGAAGTAGAAGATCTCGCGGCGCGGGGGTTTCTCCGCCTGGCCCTTGAAGAAGGGCAGGAAGTTGTAGCCGTCGAGGTGGTTCTTGAATGTCTTGTCGCCGACCGCATACCCCTTGAGGAGCTTCTGCGTCACGTCGGGATCGCCCGCGGCCGCCACCAGCGTGGGCATCCAGTCCTCGGCCGCCATGACCTCGTTGTGGACGGCGCCGGGCTTGAGGACGCCGGGCCAACGGGCGAGGGCCGGCACCCGCATGCCTCCCTCCCAGGTCGAGCCCTTCTCCCCGTGGAAAGGCGTGTTGCCGCCGTCGGGCCACGACATGATCTCCGCGCCGTTGTCGGTAGTGAACACGACGATCGTGTTGTCGGCGATGCCGAGGTCGTCGAGCTTCTTGAGCAGCCGGCCGACGACGTCGTCGAGCTCCATCATGCCGTCGGCGTAGAGGCCGTAGCCGCTCTTGTTCTCCCACTTGGGCGAGAGCCGCGTCCAGACGTGCATGCGGGTGGTGTTGTGCCAGAGGAAGAACGGCTTGCCGGCCTTCACCGACCGCTCGATGAAGTCGAGCGACCGCGCGGTCAGCTCCTCTTCGACGGTCTGCATGCGAGTCCGGGTGATGGGGCCGGTGTCCTTGCAGGTCTGCTTGCCCACCTTGCCGAAGCGGGGGTCTTCCGTCGGGTCGTCCACGCTCGTGGCCTTGCAGTCGAGCAGCCCGCGCGGGCCGAAGTGCGCCTTGAACTGCGGGTTCTTCGGATAGTCGGCGTCCTCCGGCTCCTCTTCGGCGTTGAGGTGGTAGAGGTTGCCGTAGAACTCATCGAAGCCGTGCACCGTCGGCAGCATCTCGTTGCGGTCGCCGAGATGGTTCTTCCCCGTCTGCGCCGTGACGTACCCCAGCGGTTTGAGCAGCTCGGCGATCGTGGGGTCCTTGGCCTGAATGCCCTGGTTGGCGCCGGGCATGCCGACCTTGAGCAAACCGGTGCGGAAGGGAGTCTGGCCGAGGATGAACGCGGCCCGCCCCGCCGTGCAGGATTGCTGGCCGTAGTAGTCCGTCCACAGCGCACCCTCGCTCGCGAGGCGGTCGATGTTAGGCGTCCGCCCGCCCATCATGCCGCGATGGTAGGCGCTGATGTTCCAGATGCCGATGTCGTCGGCCATGATGACGAGGATGTTGGGTTTCTTCGGCTGTTGCTGCGGCTGCTGCTGAGCATAGGCCCCAACAGCAAACCCCAGCATCAGCCCGAGGGCCAGCACCCCTCCCGCGTATCTCTGTAGCCTCAGTCTTCGCATGACGATCCCCTTTCTTCTTGGTCCTGTTGGCTGCTCCGTCAACGGAGTCTCTGCCCGGTCGCTGGCGGCGTCCGCGGCAGTCCCTCCGCCAGGGTGGCGAACACGCAAGCGATGACACTGCGACGTGTCGTCTTCATCGTTTTCTCGCCTTTCCTCGTATGAGCTCGCTTTTCGTCCCTCCGATCAATTCGCCGGTGATGCCAAGAGCCGATCGGCCACCCTCGTCCCCGGCCGGATCTTCGCGACCGGGGGCGAGGAACGAGCATCCGGCTAGTGGCCGCCGGCTGCTTTCAGCAGTCGGTCCAGCCTTTCCTGGATACCGGACTTCATGGGTTCCTGACGCGGCGGAAACTCCTTGAACGTGGCGATGAACTGCTGGACATAGGCCGTGGCAGGAATGACGAAAAAGATGTGATCCAGGTACCAATCCCAATACGTGTTGGACGTGACGTCGGCGTGCTCGTAGGGGTCGGCGCGCAGGTCGAAAATCTTCGGCATCCGGAGCTCCGTGAACGGCTCGAGCCAGATGCCCATTGTGCCGGTGCGCCGTTGCTCTACGAAGACGAACTTCCAGTTGTCGAAGCGCAGGTTCAGCAGCTCGCCGTCGTCGCTGAAGTAGAAGAATTCCCTGCGCGGGCTCTTCGGCGTCTCGCCGGTGAGGAACGGCACGAGGTTGTAGCCATCAAGATGGACCTTGTAGGTCATGTCGCCCACGGTGTAGCCCTTGAGCAGCTTTGCCTTCACGTCGGGGTCGCCGGCGGCGGCAAGCAGCGTCGGCAGCCAGTCGAGCCCGCTGACGATCTCGTTCGAGACCTGATCGGGCTTGATGTGGCCCGGCCAGCGGATGAACGCGGGCACACGGAAGCCGCCCTCCCAGCCGGTGTCCTTCTCGCTGCGGAACGGCGTCGTCGCGCCGTCCGGCCAGGAGTTGGCGTGCGGGCCGTTGTCGGTCGTGTAGATGACGATGGTGTTGTTCGCGATGCCGAGGTCATCGAGCGCCTTGAGCAGCGAACCCACCGTGCCGTCGTGCTCGATCATGCCGTCGGCATACTCGGTGAGAGCGGTCGCGCCCTTGGGGCTGCGGTGCTCGGGGCGCACGTGGGTGCGGACGTGCATCCGCGTGCTGTTGTACCAGACGAAGAACGGGGTCCCGGCCTTGACCTGACGATTGATGTAATCGATCGCCGCGGCCGAGGTCTCGTCGTCGATCGTCTCCATCCGCTTGCGCGTCAGCGGGCCGGTATCTTGGATGGTCTGCTTGCCGACCTTGCCGAAGCGCGGGTCCACGGTCGGGTCATCGACGGTCGTGGCCTCGCAACGCAGCACGCCGCGCGGTCCGAACATCTGGCGGAACTTCGGCTCTCGGGGGTAGTTGTACAGCTCCGGCTCTTCCTCGGCGTTGAGGTGATAGAGGTTGCCGAAGAACTCATCGAAGCCGTGCACCGTGGGCAGGAACTCGTTGCGGTCGCCGAGGTGGTTCTTGCCGAACTGGGCGGTGGCGTAGCCCAGCGGCTTGAGCAACTCGGCGATGGTCGGGTCTTCCTTCTGCAGGCCCACGGGGGCGGCCGGCAGCCCGACACGGCTCAGGCCGGTGCGGAAGACACTCTGGCCGGTGATGAACGAGGACCGCCCGGCGGTGCAGCTCTGCTCCGCGTAGTAGTCGGTGAAGAGCATTCCTTCCTTCGCCACCCGGTCGATGTTCGGCGTGCGGTACCCCATCAGCCCCTTGGTGAAGATGCTGATGTTTGACTGCCCGATGTCGTCGCCGGAGATGACGAGGATGTTGGGTTTCTGCTGCGCAGCTGCCGGCCCGGCGCAGAGGGCCAGCACGGCAATGACTGCGAGCAACGTTGTGCAGAGACATCTGGTTTTTTGCAAGTCCTCCTCCTTTTTCGGTGTTCCGTTGACTGCAAAGGTTGTGTGGTTTTCGATCATGACGCTCTCATCGGCTCGATAGCCGCCCTGACGGCATCGAGCAGCGCTGTGCCGCGAAACGGCTTTACGAGGTAGGCCGCGGCGCCGCGCCGCATCGCGTCCTCGCCCAGGCCCGGCGCGTCGTACGCCGTGATCAGGATCAGCGGCTGGTGCTGGCCGCGCGCCCTCAGCTCGGCCAACAGCTCGAGCCCAGACATCGCGGGCAGCTTCAGGTCGCTGATCACGCAGACCGCCTCGCTGCCTGCGCCCCCCGCCAGCACCGCCTCCGCTGAGGCATACGTGATGGGCTCGAACCCGGCGGCGCCGAGCAGGCGCTCGATTGCCTCGCGCATGCTCTCGTCATCGTCAACGACGAGCACCTTCGGGCCTGCGGTCATCATCGCACATCCCGGCCGACGTCCATGACGTCAGCCTGATTGCCTAGCCGGAAATCACGGTTCAGATGGTCATGCCGGCACGACAACGGCGCAATCGGGCAATGGGGCAACCCGGCATGCCCGAAGGGGCAATCGTGGTGCGCTTCGAGCCAAGGTCGAGCACGGCGGGCGTGGTAAAGCCGGCACACTTCCAACCACGGGGCCCGTTACCCGCGCAGATAGGCAGCGCGCTACTCCTCGGTCAGGGCCCGCAGCCGTTCGGCCAGCCGGCCGAGCTCGGCCGACGAGCCGACCGCCAGCTTCGCCATGGCACTCGCGCGGTGCAGCTTGACGGTGCGCTCCGCAATGCCCAGCTCGCGGGCGATCTGCTTGTTGAGCTTGCCGCAGGCGACGGAATCGACGACCTCGCGCTCACGGGACGACAGCGAGGCGAAGCGCGCGCGCAACTGCTCCGCCTCTTCCCGGCGCGCCCGCTCCCGCGCATCGCGCTCGAGGGCGCGCCGGAGCGCCTCGAACAGGGTCTCGCGCTTGACCGGCTTGGTCAGGAAATCGACGGCACCGGCCTGCATCGCCCGCACGCTCGACGCCACGTTGCCGTGGCCAGTCAGGAAGATCACCGGCAGCGCGACGCCCTGACGTTTGAGCGCCGCCTGGAGCTCGAGGCCGGAAGGACCCGGCATCCGCAGGTCGAGCAACACGCAGCCCGGCCGGTCCGGGGGCGGCTGCAGCAGGAACTCGCCGGTCGAGCCGTAGCCGCGAGCCTCTAAGCCCGCCGCCCCGAGCAGCCGCACCAGGCTGGTTCGCAGCGACTCGTCGTCATCGACGACGTGGATCAACGGCGTCTCACTCATCGGCGCACCGCCGACGGACCGCCGGTGGCTCCGGCCACGGGCAGCTCGACGTGAACCACCGCCCCTTCGCCGGGCCCGTTCTCCGCCCAGACCCGGCCGCCGTGGGCGTCGGCGAGCGTGCGCGCGATCGACAGGCCCAGGCCCATGCCGTTGCTCTTGGTGGTGAAAAACGCATCGAACAACCGGTGGAGGTGCTCGGGTGCGATGCCGTGACCCCGGTCGCGCACGGCGACGTCGACGCCGCCTGCAGCACTCTCCACGGACACGACGACGGTGCGCCGCTCCTCGGGCAGGTCGGCAACCGCGTCCATCGCGTTGAGGACCAGATTGATGAGCACCTGCTGGATCTGGATCCGATCACCGACCACCGCGATCGGCCCAGTCGCGGGCCGTATCGCGAGGGTCAGCTCCCTTCGCCGTGCCTCGGCCCCCAACATCGACTCGATCTCGCGAACG
>JALHTD010000391.1 GCA_022865555.1 Thermoanaerobaculaceae bacterium
CGACCTCGAGGGCGCGCTCGAGCCGAGCACGCACCTCCGCCGCAGGGAGCCCCACCTCGACCGCACCGTCGCCCGGCCCCGGGCCGTGGTTGGCAAGCGCCTCCATCGGCATGTGCAGGAGAACCTCGCGGCCCTGGGCTCCGAGCGCCCTCGCCACCTCGGCCGAGTGGGCCGCGTTTGGCAGCACCGCCACAGCCACGGCCAGCGGTAACCGCTCGACCTCCCGCACGACCTCCATCGAGGCGCCCGCGTCGTCGAGGACGATGGCGAGTCGCGCCGGCTGGGCCGCCGCGCGCGGGGCTCGGGTCGGGCCGCGCGGCGGAGGCTCCTCGCCCAGGACGAGCACGCGCCAGCGCGTCCCGCCCACGCTGCCCTCCAACCTCGCCAGGCCGTAGCCGCCCTTCTCGGTCAGCGGCTGCGGTTCGAGGCGCCCGCCGAGGTTGTGCGCGGTGGCTTCGAGGTCGAGGGTGAAGCGCTCGGCCGGGAAGCCTCGCGGCGCGTGGACGGTCACGAGGAAGAGTTCGCCCTGCCGGTCCCGGGAGGGTTCGACGCTTACCCTCCCCGGCGGACACGCGTATCGGCCAGCGACGTCGCGGACCGTCTCGCCGGCGTCAGGCACGGCCGGCGCCGGCCTCGGCCGTGCCGCCCGCCACGCAAGATAGAGCACCGCGCCGGCCACGACGGCCAGCACCAGGAGTGCGGCAACGATCCGAATGGGAGGAAGGCGCCTGCGACCCGCCGGGCGCCGCCCGCGCGGCTGCGGCTTACGCCGCTTGCTTGACGGTGCGGCCACCCGCCAACTCCAGGGCGCGCTCCAGCGCTGCGTCGCCACCCTTGTGCGGCCTCACCCGCTCGTCCGGCTTCACGCCGGTCCCCAGGAGCGGCTTCCCGTCCGGCCCCAACCCCCACGTAGTTGCCAGCCAGACCTCGCCGCCGGCGCCGCGCAACGCCCGCCGCTGGCCCGTGTCGCCGTAGCTGTCGCCTCCGACCAGCGTCGCGCCCTGCGCCTTGAGCGCCACCGCCAGCAGCTCGGCGGCCCCGCCCGTGGTCCCGTCCACGCAAACGACCAGCGTCCAACACCGCGCTGGGCCCTTCGCTTGCAACGCCTCGTCCTTGCCGTCCCTCTTGCCGAGGCGCATCTGGACATCCCCTCCGGCAAGCTCCGCGGCTACCTTCAAGGCCCCATCGGGGGTCCCAAGGGCGACGCCCCTGAGGTCCACCACCAGCGAGGTCGCGCTGCCGTGGGCTTTCAAGGCTTCCGAGAGCTTCGCCACTACCCCCGGCTCCAGCACCGGAACCCGTACCACCGGCACGCTCTCCTGCACCTCTACGGTCGGCGAGGGCAACGCGAAGGCGGCGGCCTTCAGGGCCACGGGTCGCTTGCCCGAGAGCTGGCGGTCGATCACGTCGAGGCTGACTTCGCCCTTGCGTTCCGCCGCGTCCAGCAGGGTCAGGGTCCGCCACAGCGGCCGGGCGCGAACCGGCTCCGCACCGACGCGCTCCACCAGCTCACCGGGGACGATCCCGGCCTTCTCCGCCGGCGACCCGGCTATCACCTGCATCACCAGCGGGTAGGAGGAGCGCCTGCCGAGCACGAGGCCGAAAGGCGGCAGCGCCCTCGCCCGCACCCGCGCGTAGTCCTCGATCATCTTGTCCGGTACGTACAGCCCGCCCGGGTCGGCCGCGTCCACCAGCCCGTTCATCGCGCCCATCTCCAGCTGATCTACCGGCACCTCCTCGACGTAGGAGGACTTCACGAGCGAGACCACCTGACCGAAGATCCCGACCAGGCGGTACAGGCCCGCACCCGCACCGCCGACGGCACCCGAAGCGAGCGCCACGACAACTGCGACCACAACGAGCGACACTGCCAGGAACAGCCACCGCTGCTTCACTACCACCTCACTTCCCGACCGGCTTCAGCCAGCTCAGGGGGTCTTGCGGGCTCTGACCCACC
>JALHTD010000031.1 GCA_022865555.1 Thermoanaerobaculaceae bacterium
TGGAGGTCAACGGCTTCCCGAGGCGCCAGGACCTCGACCCCACCCTCCTCGTCCTGGCGCGCGAGGCTGGTTGCCGCTTCCTGCTCGCCTCCGACGCCCACCACCCGCGCCACCTCGCGTTCGACGCCACGGCGGTGGCGCTGTGCGCGCTGGCCGGGATCCCCCGCGAGGCGATCGTGAACTTTGAGCCGATCGACCACCTCGCGGCCGACCGGCCGGACCTCGCGGTCCCCTAATCCAGTCCCGCAAAAAGGTCGGTGGAGATGTAGCGTTCCGATGTGGAGGGCACGACAAAGACCACGAGCTTGCCGGAGTTCTCGGGCCGGCGCGCCACGGTCAGCGCGGCCTGCGCCGCCGCCCCCGAGGAGATGCCGGCCAGGATCCCCTCCTCCCGCGCCAGACGGCGGGCCATCGCGAACGCCTCGTCGTTGCTCACCTGCACGACCTCGTCAACCAACCGGGTGTCGAGGTTGGCGGGGATGAAGCCGGCGCCGATCCCCTGGATCTTGTGGGGTCCCGGCTGGCCTCCCGAAATCACCGGCGAGTGCACCGGCTCCACCGCCACGATGCGCACCCCGGGCTTGCGCTGCTTCCACAGCCGGCCCACGCCGGTGAGGGTGCCGCCGGTGCCGACACCTGCCACGAAGATGTCCATTTTCCCGTCGGTGTCGCGCCAGAGCTCCTCCGCGGTGGTGGCCTCGTGGACCGCCGGGTTGGCCGGGTTCTCGAACTGCTGGGGCATGACCGCGCCCGGGATCTCCTCGAGCAGCTCCATGGCGCGCCGGATCGCGCCCTTCATTCCGTCCGAGGCGGGCGTGAGGATCAGCTCGGCCCCCAGCAGCTTGAGCACTTTGCGGCGCTCGAGTGAGACGCTCTCGGGCATCGCGATCACGCAGCGGTAGCCCTTGGCCGCCGCCACCATGGCGAGCGCGATGCCGGTGTTGCCCGAGGTGGGCTCCACGATCACCGACGTGCCGGGCACGAGCTTTCCGTCCCGCTCCATCGCCTCGACCATCGAGACCCCGATCCGGTCCTTGACCGAGTGGGCGGGGTTGAAGAACTCCAGCTTGGCGGCCACCGTGGCGGCGCACCCTGCCGTCACCCGGTTCAACCTCACGAGCGGCGTGTTGCCGATGAGCTTGGTGATGTCCTCTGCAATGCGCATTGCACCCCCCTAGATCTCGTAGCTCGGTGTCGTCCCCTGCTCCCTTTCAAGTTTCACGAGCCCCGCCAGCCACTGCGAGGCCAGGAGCTCTTGTTGCACCTCTGCTAGGCGGCCGGCCAGCCAGCGCACCGCCGCCCCGCCGACTTCCGCGGGTGCCTCGGGGGGCAACAGCTGGGCCAGTCCGATCGCCTCGGGCGGGGCCGCGAGGCGGACACCCCCCCGGGGCCCGCGTGCGGTGACCACGACCTCATCGCGGGCCAGCTCCCCCAGGAGGCGGGCCAGGAATGTGGACGGGATGTCGCGGCGTCTCGCCACCTCACGCGCGGTGAGCGATCCCGGGTACGCACCCGCCAGTTCCAGCAGCGCCTCGAGCCGGTAGACGTCGCTCGAATTCATAACTTTTATGATGATCTTACTCCTAATACTTGTAAAGCCCCCTCCCTTCGAGGCTCTCTCCCGCAGGTGGATGCCCGGGCCGACAAGAAAAAGGGCGGCAGCTCGCGCTGCCGCCCGTGGTTCCGGTTGCGGAGTGACGCTACCGCTTCGCCGGGATGTAGGTCGGGTCGTTGGTGACCGCATCCACCACCGACGCCGACGTCATGACGTTGGACCCGGAGAGGACCTTCACCGTGGCGAAACCCCAGCCCAGGTTCGGCATGTTGGCGCGTGCCTCGAACGGCTTGAGGTCCTGCACCACCTGCCCGGCTGGAATAGTCAGGCTGTAGGTGACCAGCGCGGTACCGGCATTGTCGTACAGCGTGATTTCGGCCTGCGCCTGCTGCGTCCCACCGTTCGCCACACCGATGTTGGTGCGGTACTTCCCGGTTTCCTGACGCAGGCCGATCAATTCGGCGACCTGCCCGGCCGAGAGCCCCAGGTTGCCGACGTGACCGTCGATGAACTGACCGAACGTCCCCTGGGTGCTCTGGTTGAAGATCCGCCCGGTAACCAGTAGGGGTTTGTCCGAGCAGATCTCGAGCGCGCCCTTGGCCTCGACGCCGAGCATGCCTACGATGTCCGCGAAAATCCCCTGGCCGGCTGCGGGAACGGTACCGGTGGTCTCGAGGTTGCCGGAGGCTGTGTGGAGGACGAAACGCAGCGCAGCGGCGGTCGAGGTCAGGTTCATGGCGACCATGTCGGTCCGCCACTGGCTGCCGGTGTAGCCCGGTCCGCGGGTGGCGATCTCCGCCCAGTAGACGTACGGCGAGGTGCAGGAAACCGCACCGACGTTGTTGCCGGGGCCGCCACCGAGGCCCGGATCGACGTAGCCCCCGGTCGTCCCTGTGAGGTGCTGGAGCGCGTAGATCGACACGTCGAGGACCCTGGTCACCAGGCCGGGGTTGTGGACGCCCTTGCTGGCGTCGCTCTCGATCATCAGGAGGTTCCACCCCGACTTCGGAATGGCCTGGTCGGCGACGGTGTAGAGCGCGACCGGCGAGCCCGTCGGCGGCACGACCTTGACCGAGCCCATGGCCACTGGGCCAACGGCGGTGGAGTCGGACAACGTGACCGTCATCCCCTGTTGCCCGTGCGATTCGGCGAACTCGACCTTGGTGAAATCCCCGGCGCTCGTCAGCGTCTTGAGGCCGCCGAGGTCGATCGTGTTCCCGAGCGCGATCTGGGCCTTGAGGAGGTCGGTGAGCGCTTGACCCATTGCCGCCGTGAGGGTCACGAGCTTTTCCTCGACCGGGCCCTGCACGTCGTCCGCCGTGATGGTGGCGTGGCAGCTGGAGCAGATCTCCTTGGACGCGAAAAAGGTATGGTTGCTGCCGCCGAGCTGGTACGAGAGGTCGGCAGGCGGCGGCGTCTTGGCCATGTGGCAGTCCACGCAGGTGTCCTGCACCCGCGCGTGGTACCCCGGTGTGCCGACATCCACGAGGTAGAAGTTCTGCCCCATCACGACGTCCGCCTGGGGACCGACGTGCGGTGCGCGTGCGGCGTCGGAGACCTTGAAGTTGCTGTCGTTGCGCAGACCGCGACGGCCGTTGTGACAGGTCATGCAGATCGCCCCGCGCCCGACGTTGGTG
This sequence comes from Thermoanaerobaculaceae bacterium, assembly GCA_022865555.1. Lineage (GTDB taxonomy): Bacteria > Acidobacteriota > Thermoanaerobaculia > Thermoanaerobaculales > Thermoanaerobaculaceae > RBG-13-68-16. The sequence continues at coordinate 3,193 of JALHTD010000031.1, forward strand.
GCGGTGAACCCCGCCATCAGCGGCGGCGTGGTGTCGGTGATGCGCACCGTCGCGTTGCCGGCTTCGCCGGAGATCGTGCCCACCGCGTGCGGGTCGTGGCAGGTCTGGCACGTCTGCGGGTGAACCTCGTCCTTGGTCCAGGTCACCTTGACGCTCGAGGCCGTGTACCCCGACTTACCCCATTCGAGGAAGCCGTTGGCGGTGTGGCAGACCGTGCAGCCGCCGCTCATACCCTCCTCTCCGGCAAGCTCGTAGTTGGCGTGACCGGAGAGCTGCCACTGCTGGTAGCGGCCGTGGCGCGCCGGCTCGCCGTGGCAGGCACCGCACAGGTCGGACGAGAGCGTCGCGCGCGCGTCGCTCTTGGTGTGAGCGTCGCTGGTCTGCGGTCCGTGGCAGTTCTCGCACTGGATGTTGGCCAGCTTGGCCGTCTTCGGGAACTGCGCCAGGATGCTCGTCCAGTTCGTGGGGGCGCCGTGGGTCAGGAGGCCGCTGGCGAGAAAAGCAGCCCAGTCGGACTGATCGTCGATGCCGTTGTTGCTCGCCGTCGTGTCGTACCCGACGGTGTGGCAGGACAGGCAGCTCGTGCTGTAGTGCCCGGCGGGGGTGTTCACGTTCTGCGTGAGGATCTCGGCATGCCCGCTATTGGCCCAGGGGGTGAACTGGTCGAGCGCCGTCCCGGGGGCGTGACATCCGGAGCAGGCGGTGTCGGTCGTGGGGCGGCTGTTCGCATCCTGGCCCACGATGGTGCCGCGCCACAGCCCCGCGATGACCGGGATCGTGACCGGCGAGGCACTGGCTAGGTCGGTCACGGTGAGCGTGTAGGTTCCCGGAACGTCCGGCATGAACTCCGGGCTCTGCGAGGTGGGATCGGTGAGCGTCGCGCTCGAGCCCTCCGGCTTGGTCAATGCCCAGTTGTACGACGCCTGCGTCTTCCCGTGAACGATGACCGGAATGGCCACCGGCACGTTCCGCGTTCCGATGCTGGTCGTCCAGGGCAGCGGCGTCGTGATGGTGCCTTTCCCCTGATACGTCCCGGACGAGGTCTTGACGTCGACGGTCAGGCTGACCGCCCCGGCCTCTTCGAGTGCGAAGGGGTTGACGCCGACCACGCCGAAGCGATCCTGAAGCCCGCCCGGAAACTCCTCCGGAGGCACGGGAACGTTGGGTGGCAGCTGGGCCGCAGTGATCGGCGGCTCGGAAAGGACGTGCATGAGCCCCGCGCGGTATGCACCCCTGCCTGCGAGGACCGCCGTGACGGTGTCCGTCGTGGTTCCGGACAGCACCGCGGTCGCCCCGCCGGTCTGCTTCCAGAGGATGCTTTGCAGGGTCGATGCGTCGTTGATGGTGATCGTGGCCTTCGCCGTGACGGTGGCGCCGAACGCCGGCGTCCCCGTTACGGCGACCGTCACGTCTACCGGGTTGGCGGCCACGGCAGCGGTCGCCGCGAACGTGAGCAGCCCGCACACGATCGCCGCCACCAGCAACCCCTTGTTGAGTTGGTGAACTGCGTTTGTCATGCTCATTCCCCCTTTTGGTCATCCGTGGGACACCCCAAGGCGGTACAGCTACCACCCTTGGCCCCCGCGGCTAATTACGCCAGCGCAGGAAGACGCCGTACCACCTGGCGTCGTAGTCCGCGATGGAGAGAGCGTCCTCCTGGTACGTCCGCTTCTCGAACTGAACCAGGACGCCCCACTCCTTCGTGAAGTCGAAGTCGGCGCGGGCGAACGTACGGTCGAGCGTGAGCGCCA